>DASWYM010000598.1:0-17606 GCA_036404975.1 Chitinophagaceae bacterium | reverse complement strand
TTCACCAGTGGCCTTCTTACCCGCCCAGTTGGCTGATATTGTCATCCAGTCTCAGGTCAATCATCAGGTGATTAGGATCAATACCGCCGCGTTCAGGCTTGCGAGGTACAGTTACTTTTATGGTCTGCTCGCCAGACCGGATGCGGTGCAGCTGAAGGTAAAGCGGCTCGTGTAACCTTTTGCCTTCCTCGTAAAGGCCCACTTCCAGCCAATCATTCATCGGAACTTCCTTTTCAGCACCTGCACGATCAATGACCACCTTATGCGCTTGCACCTTTAGCGTTACCTGCCAATTGCCCCTTTCCGTTTGCACTGCTGCCATTTGCTCTGTTTTGAGGCGCCAATAAGTGTTCTGCTCAAACAGATCGTGTAACAGGTAATTCAATGAGTCGGGCGTAACCGTTTGTAACTCCTGGTAGAGATCAAGGGTAGTCGGTTGGGGTAACGCTCCTGATCTGTGTTTCTGCAGCAGAAGACGAAGCGCACCATTGACCTTTTCTTTACCTATGTACTTACTTAGTGTATACATGGCGAGCCCACCTTTCCTGTAGTATAAAAAGTCTTCGTTTGCCTGGAGCAAGGAAGGAGTTGCGAGTGAGCGCGGCATTTCGTAAAAGGAATGCAGATAATCCAGGAATTGCTGCAAGTGCCCGGCCCCATAGTTCATTTCCAGGACCTGCATGCCGGAATAGACAGCAAGTCCCTCCACCAGAACACCGGCTCCTTCAACGTATGCAGGTGTTAGACTGGCAATTCCCCACCACTGGTGCGCCACTTCGTGCGCCAGAATATAATAGGGGAGGTCAAAACCATCCGGGCTGTCATCGGGCTTCATCAGGGAATACTGTTCTCCATAATGAATCATGCTCGCATCCGCACTGGCTCCCCCCCCGGCACCAGCGCGTTCTACTACCGTTATATGCCCATAAGGGTAAGAACCAAACTGCTCCGTAAAATAGGCCAGCGAAGCTTTTATGCTCCGGTGCATCCGGTCTATATTTAGCGCATGGTCCGGATGATAGTATATCCTGATCGCCACATCATTCCACCTGCTTTCCTGTACGGCATACTTCCCAGATAAAAAGGAGTACTCGCCTCCTATAGGGGCCTCCGTTTTAAAATGAAAATAGCGCCGGTCGCCCTTTGTCCAGGTTTGGTGCAACCTGCCCGGCGCCACAGCTACTTCATCTTTTGCCGTACTGACAATCGCTTCAAAGGTGTTCTGATCGGTACTGAACGGCTTTTTACGCGCCTCGCGATCGTAAAGAGAAGGTATAGCAGGGCGGGCAGCAAGCTTATATTTTTTCCTGATGACCGGATCATTGAGTTCCCTGTAGCGTTGGTAGCCAATGGCGGGGAGCAGGTCGTAATTCGTGAAGCAGGTGCCATTCTTCACCACCAATGCGTTCGTGCCATCATGGCGGAAACCACGCTCTTTGTAGTGTACTTCAAAGTCCAATTGCAGTGAGTCACCAGACTGTAGTGGTCGCTCCAGTGCATAAATGTGGTAGCCCAGTTCATTGTCTGTCAGCACGCCGCGAGCCCGCCTGTTGAAGCGCACGTTAACAGGTTCTATACCCGAGAGGCTGCCTACATGTATGGAGTCTATGGGTACGGTATCCTTATTTACCAATGTATACCGGGCACGGATCTCTGCCTGCTGCCGGTCGGGATAGATCTCGACGTACAGCTTTGTAGCCGTCAGTTGGGGTTGCGGGGTGTTCCTGTACCGGCCATAGCATCGTTCGTATGCAGCCTTCCGTTCATGGCTATCGGAGTCGGTCTGGTACTCGTTCAGCACGTTGGTGTTGTAGAAAATAAAGCTGCCTAAGGTAAGAACAAGCCCTGCACCTACCAGGGCGACCCAGCAGGTTGAACGTGTGAATCGACGTCGAGCGCCTTGAAGGCGGCGTTTAAAATCCTGTTCCCTGCCCCGCACCCAAAGCAATCGTGCTGCCACGGCGAGCAATAAGGCCCAGGCCAGCCAGTATAGCTTAAACCACAGCCATGGGCCAAGTGTCGGCCCAAAGCCACGCATATCGGTGTACCACCATCCCGGGGCCGCTCCAAAAATGAGCAGATTGTGCTCAACGCCAAATTTGGAAGGAAAGGCAATAAAGAGGAAGACGATAAGCACCACCACGTAACCTATATTTTTTTGATTCACCACTACGTGAACGGCAAGGGCAAGCAAGGTAAAGAGAAGGTAGTCTATAAGCTGAAATCCAAAAAGCGCCTGCACGTACAGGCTTATATCCAATTTATCGTAGTGCAGGCCCAGCTGCATCAGTATACCTCCTGCCATCAGCAGTGCCATCCATGCCACGATGATGAGACTTAATCCCAGGAACTTACCTGAGAAGTGTACCCATTCCGATACAGGTGCTGCATCTCCAATATCCATCTGACCTGCATCCCGTTCCCGCCATACAAGCTCGCCGGCGAAATACATGATGAGTAGCGGAATAACAACCAATGGGGTACCGATGTTTCCTACCGGATTGGTCAGGTAGTCTACCACCTGCTGGGTTGTCGGGATCAGAGGAATTCCAAACTGGGTCATGATCCGGTTGCCGAACACGGCGGAGACCAGGGCAATAGCACCCACCAGCGAAAGTCCTATAGGGCTCCACGCTATCTTCCTGAAAGATGCCCCCGCAATCGTGAGCGCCTGACGGAAACAGGTGGCAAAGCCGAAGGTTCGTTGAACGGGCGGTACAACGATTGGAGTTGATCTGGTTAGGGCAGTTTCAGCAGACGTTTGGGCGGGTAGGTTTGGCCGCCGTTTAAAGCGACTCCACCAGCTGTTTGTTACCGGATGAGTAAAACTGAAGCGGCGGTAGGTAAGCAACAACGAACCTGCGGCAACACTACCCCATAAGACGCGGTTCCAAAGAAACATTCCTTCCAGCGTAACGAGCTGCGTATTTTTCTGGGTGGGCGTCCATGTTTGCAGTTCGTTGCCTACAATCCCGGCAACGCCTACCGGGTCCAGCAATTTCACCAAGTCCCAGTTCCCGAAAAGCTTTGCCGCCGTGATCGCGATAACCTGGGCAACAAGGGCCAATAGCAGGCTGGCCATATAACTGGTCATCACCCGGCGGCTAAGCGCTGCAAAGCTGAATTGCAGCGCAGTGGCTACAAAGGCACCCGGTAAGGCAATCAGGAAGTAGACACTCCCATAAGCCCATGGCCTGAACGGTAATAATCCATCGGGATTCATGCCGGGCAGGTAAAAGGAAAGCAGCGTCCCTACCGGCAAAGAAAGGACCAGGAGTGCGTTTACCGCAAAGGCTGCCAAAAATCGTCCGCCCAGGTAGTGGAGTTTCGAAACCGGCGTTGTATAGATAAGGGGATACATACGCGTCTGCACATCCCGTGCTCCAGCTTCGCCGGCTATAGCGGCGGCCATTACCAGCCAGATTAGGCCGCCCATTACCGTAATAGCTGTAATGTGGAATGTATTGTTAGCGTATACTCCGTCGCCTGGGGTGGTGACCCCGTTCATAACCAATGTAAATACGACCAGGACGGCTAAATAGAGCCAGGTAGATATGCGCCGTACCTGGTAGGCGAACTCAGCGCTAAAGATCTTCCAGAGTTTCATAGGGGCACCTCCATCTTTGGTGGCATCACCTGCTTTTGATCATATCCTGCCATGGTGGTGAAGTAAACATCTTCCAGATCAGGGGCAACGGGTTCAAAGCCGTTGCCGGGATCATCTTCAGAGTAGATATGGACTGCTGTTCGTCCGCTGAGCAGTTTGGTAGAGATGATCTTGTGCTCCCGCTCCAACTTTGGCAACCCGCCCTTCTCCACAATGCGGCGCCAGATCATTCCCTGCAATCCCTCCACTGCTTTTAAAGGCTCCCCTTCCTGCAGTATGCATCCTTTGCTGATGATCGCCATCCGGGTGCACAGCTCGCTCACATCTTCTACGATATGAGTAGACAGGATCACTACGCTGTTCTCGCCCAGCTCGCTCAACAGGTTAAGAAAGCGCACCCTTTCTGCCGGGTCCAGCCCCGCCGTAGGCTCATCCACGATCAATAGCTTCGGAGCTCCCAGCAGTGCCACTGCCACGCCAAAACGCTGCTTCATTCCACCCGAAAAGCCACCCAGTTTCTGCCTGCGTGCCTCCCAAAGGTTGGTTTGTTTCAGGAGGACTTCTACCACTTCTCTTCTGGCAGCCCGGTTAGTGATGCCCTTGAGCACTGCGAAATAATCGAGCAGGTCTTCCGCCCTCGATTTGGGGTACACTCCAAACTCCTGGGGAAGGTAGCCCAGGGTCTGGCGCACCTTCTCCTTCTGGTTCACCACATCTATGTCGCCTAAAAGAATTTGCCCTTCATCAGGCTCCTGCAGCGTGGCAAGCATGCGCATAAGGGTTGATTTACCAGCGCCATTAGGGCCCAACAGCCCATACATGCCCGGGGGAATGTCGAGCGATATATTCTTTAAGGCCTGCACTCCATTTGTATAAGTTTTGGAGACATTGCGGATGGACAGGCCGAATGGGTGATTTGTCATTTTACCAGATTTAAAAGGTTCGTTTTTTAAGGAAGGGAGTACGGATACGGGTATGCCCTTCCCTTTTCTCCTACAAAACAATTAGTACCGCACCGGAACGCGAAAAGCGATATGCTAATGGGGCGAACGAATCGACGAATGGCCCTTTTGTCTGCCCAAAGCCACTCCGCCCCCTTTTCGTAGATTGGAATGCGGGATCGGTCGAGAAGGAGCCTCGGGAACGACCGAAAAAAATACCTTTAGCCTATGAATCGAATCAACAGAACTTTCCGGATCATCCACCTTTCCCTGTGGGGCCTGTTTACCTTCCTGACAGGCTTGCAACTGAAGCAAGGGAATGGGGACTGGACCAGCCTGACCGTAGGATTCATAGCCACGTGTTTGTATGTTTTTTACAGTCATTTCTACCTATTGACCCTCTATTCCGGTAAACGAAAGCGGAAGGACTATTGGATTAGACTGGCCGGCATCACTCTTACCGGGCCTTTGCCCCTTTTGATTATTCATTACAAGCACCTGCATTTTGGGTACTATAGTATCCACGTCGCTACTACCGTGGTCATCTTTCTTTTTCTAAGCTGGGTAGCCCGAGTTACACAGAACCTCTTTATCAATACGGTGAAAAAAGAGCAGCTGGAGAAACAGGCCGTGGAGGCCGAGCTGCATTACTTAAAGTCGCAGATCAACCCGCACTTCCTGTTCAACACGCTTAATAACATCCACACGCTGGTGTACAAGCAGGCCCCGCAGGCCCCGGAGGCGGTGCTGCACCTGGCTTCGCTGATGCGATACATGATCTACGAGTCAAACGCCCCCACGGTGCCGCTGAACAAAGAACTGGACTATTTGCAGGATTATATTCGGCTGCAGCAACTGCGGTATAAAGAGGCCCCGGTGGTGGACCTGGCCATCGAAGGCGCGCCGGAAGGGTGCCACATTGCCCCGCTGCTCTTTATTCACCTGCTGGAAAACGCCTACAAACACAGCCCCGGGCGGCTACAACCCGGTGCTATAAAGGTGCGGGTGGCTGTGACCGATGATCTGCTTACCTTCAGCGTGGAGAACCCGGTGGGCCCGAAGCGGACCCATAGTTTTGATGAACCCGGCGGGATCGGCTTGCCGAATGTGCGGAAACGACTGCTGCTGCTGTACCCGGAGCAGTACACGCTGGACATTCACCACACGGGTGACACGTTTACCGTGGTACTCCACATTCGCGGTTTACAACTACAGCCCCATGAAAGAAAAGCTGACCTGCTATATCATTGACGATGAGCCCATGGCACAGGAGATACTAGAGGAGTACATTTCGAAGGTTTCTTTCCTGGAGCTGAAAGGCAGTTTTATGAGCCCGCTGGAAGCCGCCGGGCCCCTGAAGGAGGACCGCCCCGACCTCCTGTTCCTGGACATTAACATGCCCGACTTGGACGGACTTAGCTTTATCCCGATGCTGAACCCTAAACCCATGATCATCCTGACCACAGCCTATGACCAGTATGCCCTGAAGGCCTTTGACCTGGAGGTGAAGGATTACCTTTTAAAGCCCTTTTCGTTTGAACGGTTTTACAAAGGCGTCCTGCGCCTGTACCAGGAAAAAAGCCTCAAAGGGCAACCGGAAAAGCAGGGGCCAATACCACAACCGAAAAGCGAGACCGAATACATCTTCCTGAAGGTGGGTCACCGCATCCGGAAAGTGGCTACCGCTGATATTCTTTTCGTAGAGGGGATGAAAGACTACCTGCGGATTCATACCAGGGGAGAGAAGATCATGACGCTGATGAATTTTGCCAAACTGGAAGAGTTGCTGCCGGCACAAGATTTTGTCCGTGTGCATCGTTCCTTTCTGGTGGCGATGGACAAAATTGACCACATTGAGAAAAACAGAATCTGGATTGCCGAACAGATCATCCCCATCAGTGACACCTACGCTGATGCTTTCTATAAAAAGCTCAAAGGCTTTCAGTGATAAAGTTGCCAAAGCGGTGTAACCTTCCAGGAAGGAACTAAAACCTTACTAAAAGCAAAAAAGGAAATGGTGTTTTACTTTCCGATGCAGAACTTCGAAAAGATATAATCCAGCTGGTCGTCATTGGTCACCTCACCGGTAATCTCTCCAAGGTATTGCAGGCAGCGGCGGATGTCCAGGGCAAGCAGGTCGCCGGGCAGGCGGTTCTCCATGCCTTCCTGTACGTCCTTAAGCGATTGGTGCACCTGCTGCAGGGCATGGTAGTGGCGGGCATTGGTCACAATCACGTTCTCCGCCGACACGCCTTCCTGCAATACCACATCCACCATGCGCTCCCGGAGCACCTCCAGGTGCAGGCCGCTGCGCGCTGAAATATAGATAATACCACCCATGGTTTGGAACTTCGACCGGGCCTGCCCTTCGTCAATGGCATCGATCTTATTGGCCACCAGCAGGCAGGCAACACCTAACTCCTTCAGCTCGCTTTCCACGGCCTGCAGATCCTCCACGCCCAGTTCATTGGCATCAAAGAGGTAAACCACCAGGTCGGCCTGCTCCATCTTTTGCCTGCTCTTGGCAATACCCGCGCTTTCTATCACGTCGGCCGTATGCGAGCGGATACCTGCCGTATCGATGAGGCGAAACAGAATGCCGTCGATATTGATCACTTCTTCTATGGTATCGCGCGTGGTACCGGGAATATCGCTCACAATAGCGCGGTCTTCGTTCAGCAGGGCGTTCAGGAGAGTCGACTTGCCGGCATTAGGCCGCCCGATAATAGCCGTGCTCACCCCGTTCTTGATCACGTTCCCCAGCTTAAAGGATTGCAGGAGCTGCTCGGTTTGGTGCAGGGCGCTGTCAATGAGCTTGCGCAACTGCGTGCGGTCAGCAAACTCCACGTCCTCCTGCGAGAAGTCCAGTTCCAGCTCTATGAGAGCCGAGAACTTGATGAGTTGCTCGCGCAGGTCCTTAAGTGAATGCGAAAAGCCGCCCCGTATATTGGTCAGGGCCGTTTTATGCGACGCCGTGGTGTTGCTGGCGATGAGGTCGGCCACCGCTTCGGCCTGAGTGAGGTCCAGCTTGCCGTTCAGGAACGCCCGCTGGGTAAACTCCCCGGGCTTGGCCAGTCGTGCCCCCTCCTGTATGCAGGCATCGATCACCTGCTGGTGGATAAAAGGCGAGCCGTGGCAGCTGATTTCCACGATATTCTCCCCTGTGTACGACCGCGGCCCTTTATACAGCGACACCACTACTTCGTCCAGGGCTTCCGCACCCCGCTTCAGGTAACCCACGTGCAGGGTGTGCGAGGGCTGGGCTTCCAGGTCCTTGGACGGGAACAGGCGGTTGACGATAGCAATGGCATTTTTGCCGCTCAGCCGGATAATTCCCAGGGCGCCTACCCCGGGCGGGGTGGCCAGGGCTACGATGGTATCGTCCCAGCCGGTTAGTTTACCAATCATGATGGCTCAAAATTAGAGCGGTATACCCATAAAAAAATCCCTCCTTGCGGAGGGATTTGCTTTATTCTTTTGAAGTTTAATCCTTTTCACGTTGAACGTTTCCCGTCTCACGCTGTTTAGCCTTCAGAAACCACGAAGGTGATCGGCTGCTTACGGTAGGCTTTTACCTGGCGACCGTTCTGGATAGCGGGCTCCCACTTGGGACCTCTCTTGATTACCCGAACAGCTTCTTCTTCCATACCGTAGCCGTGGTTGGTCATCGCTTTTACGTCACTGATATTACCTTCCTTGTCCACGATAAACTGTACCACTACCGTGTAAGAGCCGGGGTTCGCACCGTTATCCACAGGAGCAGAGGCGTTCAGGTTGCGCTCGAGATACTTTCTCCAGGCACCTTCACCACCCTTGAACGACGCTTCCACTTCCACCTTGGTAAAGGTTTGCTCGTAGTCGGTTTCGTCTTTCGGGGCAGCAACTACCGCTTTACCCTCATCCACCACAGGGGTGGCAATACCTACGTCTTTGATACCTTCCTGGCTGATCACGTCGATCTTAGTGTCTTCCAGTTTCTCGACTTCAGGCGGAATGTCTTCCTTCTTTACTTCCTCGTCCTTTACAATCTCGGGAGGAGTAAACTTGGTCATTTCCACCTTGGGAGGCGGCTCGGTCTTTGGCGGCGGCGGGGGAGGAGGAGGCTCCGGCTTCGGTTCTTCCTCTTCCTTAATGGCCGTTAGCTCCACCTCCTTCACTTCGACGGCCTTTTCCTCGCTCTTCAGCGTCTTGTTCAGGAAAGCAGCCAGGAAGATCAGGATAAACAGAGACGCCGTTATGATCAGGGCTCTGGTAATGCGCCGGTTATACGTTTTCCTGAGTTCGTAGGCACCGTACTCTTTGTTACGGCCTTCAAACACCAGGTCCAGTATGTCGGCACTTAATATTTTATTTGCTTCCATTTTGCTTGTTTGTATTTAGATGCAACAGCACCTGTTATTCCATACAAATTTTCAGATTACTTGATTCCACCGGCTTGTTGCGTCACTAGCACCAGTTCATTTTCCTGGGGGGTGATATCCACCAAAGCAAAACGCTTCACCTTGTTGATCGTCATCTCGTCCAACATATCTACGGTGTTCTTGTACGTAGCTTCTTCGTTGGGCTTGATCACCACCACCATGTCTTCCACGTCAGCCACGGTTTTCTTCTTCCGCATGATCACGCTCCGGATCCCGGTTTCAGGATCAAAAGACGAGGTCTTGAAGTTGGAAGCATCCGGGGCCAGCTGTCCTTCATAATAGTACACCTGATTACCCTTTCCCAGCAACACGGTTAAAGCGCCGGACTCCTTGGCCTTGTTCAGCTCTTCCTTTTTATCGGTATCCTTGGGCATGAACAGCTGCATCGCTGCCGGGCTGCTCATCGTCGCCGTAAAGATAAAGAAGGTGATCAGCAGGAATCCGAGGTCCACCATCGGGGTCATATCCACACGCGTGGAAAGCTTCTTCGCCTTTTTGACCCCTGGGCCTTTCTTATGGCCACTATCGCCACCACCGCTGTCTATACTTGCCATATCGGTAATTTTTTAAAGTGATTGAATAATTAATTAGCAGCAGGCTTACCTCCACCGGTTGTTCTTTCCCTGTACAACTCAGAACCGACAGGAGCTTCCTCCGGTGTGGTCACCAGCTGGAACTTATAAATGTCGTTCTTCGTAAAGGCTTCCAGCACCCGCTTAAAATCGGGATATACGGAAGCGTTGTCACCTTTAATTAGGTAGTTGATCTTTTTACCGGCAAAAGCAGCGTATGCATCACGTACCCAATAGTAGAGCTCATTATTGGCCGAGTCTCTCACCGGGATACCGGGCTGACGCACACCTTTCTGCTGTTCGGCAGGCATAGCCAGGAAGCTCTTCAACTGGGCAAAGGGAACACCGATGCCTACGTTATTGATAAAGTTCTTCATCTCGGCGTCGGTGAGGCCCAGGTTGCGCGTCTTGTTCAGGTTTTCGATCACGGATCGCTTAGCCTCTGCACCTTCCGTACCGGTCGCCATCATCGTAAAGAACACCCTTCCTTCCTTGTCCAGCTCCACCATGATAGCGTCGTTTTCCGGCAGCTTATCGGTCGAAACGGAGTTCGGGGTGGTGATCTCCACGGGAGCAGGCGGCTTGAACTTGGTCGCCATGATGAAGAAGGACAGGATAAGGAAGGCGATGTCCACGAAGGGCGTCATATCCGTATCCGTACTCTTTCTTGGTATTTTAACACTTGGCATTATCTAGAAAAATTTTGTATTGAGATGCAATGGTTATCCTTATTCCACAAAACTTCCTTCGATTATTTGTACATCGAAGCAAAACTCTGTGTTAAAGTGAAACCAGACTCATCAATACCGTAAGTGATCGAGTCGATCTTCGTCGTGAAAATGTTATACATGATCAGGGCCAGGGCCGACGTACCGATACCCAGGGCTGTGTTATACAGGGCCTCGGAGATACCGATCGCCAGTTCCGTAGCTGCACCGCCACCACCTTCTTCACCAAGAGCGGCGAAGGATTTGATCATACCGATTACCGTACCCAGCAGGGCCACCAGGGTACCTACCGACGTGATGGTAGAAAGGAACACCAGGTTCTTCTGCAGCATCGGCAACTCCAGGGCGGTAGCTTCTTCTACTTCCTTCTGGATCGACAATACTTTTTGCTCAGTGTCCAGGTCGGTAACGTTGATCATCTCTTTGTAGCGACGCAGACCAGCTTTCATTACGTTGGCTACAGAACCGCGCTGCTTGTCGCACTCAGCCAGGGCAGCATCCACGTTGCGGTTGGCCAGGTGGTACTGTACCTTACGAATGAAGTCAGCGATATTGCCTTTACCCAGGGCCTTGCGGATGGTCAACAGGCGCTCAATAGAGAAGACAATTACCATTAATAACATACCGATCAGCAACGGCACGATGATACCACCTTCGTAAATACGGTGGAAGGCATCTTTCGGTCCTTTGTGCGAAGGCCAGAAGCCACCGGAGGGATCAGGCTGCTTGAAACCGGATTCAGCGCCCATGATATAGCGCCATATGATGTAACCGACTACAACACAGATGATGGGAGCAAGCCAGGAAATAGCATTGCCGCTCTTTTTTGGTTGGACGGATGTAGCCTTTACGGAGGTTGTAGTTGCAGTTGGTCGAGTCTCTGCCATGATTCTAATTTTTAGTGTTTTTGAATGTGAAAATGATTAAAAACTTATGAGGTCACAATTCTACTGAAAAAAAGTATTAAATAGTTAACCCTGTTGCATTTTTTTCGTCCCAAGTAATCCACTTATGAAGCTTTCTGATTATTATCATAACTCCCTACTAACTAAAGTCAAGATTTCTATTCATAGCGTAGGGCTTCTATGGGGTTGAGCTTGCCGGCTTTTAGGGCGGGGTAAAGACCTGCTACCAATCCAACAATCGTGCAAATTATGATTCCGTACATCACCCAGTTCCAGGGCACTACAAAGCCTGTATCTAATACCATGGAAAATAAATTACCCACCGCTATTCCCAAAACAATACCAAAAAGGGCTCCTAACACACTGATAATAACGGCTTCAGTAAGGAACTGCTGCCGTACGGTCCTGCTTTTGCCGCCAATGGCCTTCACCAGCCCCACCTCCTTGGTGCGCTCCGTCACCGACACCAGCATGATATTCATCAGGCCAATGGCAGCCCCTATAAGGGTGATCAGCCCGATAACCGTGGCGGAGATGGTTAGGAACCCCAGGGAGTTCATGGCTTTCTCGGCTACCGAGTCGCTGCGGTCGAGTACAAAGTTGCTTTCTTCTGTAACGTTCAGCTTGCGTATGGCCCGGAACACGCCTTCGGCCTCTCCCATAGCCTGTTCCACCTCGTTAATGTCATCGGTCATAATGCCCAGCGTAAAGGTGCCGTTGGGATCAAAGTTGCGCTTGGTGTTCCGGTACGAGGTCACCAGGATATTGTCGCGGCTGAAGCCAAACGATGAGCCCCGGCTGCCCAGCACCCCGATCACCCTAAAAGGCAGGCCGTTGATGCGGATGATCTGGTTCACGGCCCTGGAGGGGTTGTCCTTGAACAGGCGCTTGGCCACATCGTAGCCCAGGAGGGCAACGCTGGCTGCGCTCTGCACTTCCTGGCGGCTGAAGTTGCGCCCGCTGTTCAGGCTAAAGCCATTAAGGGCCATGTAGTTCTCGTCGCCGCCAAAAAGAAAGACGTTGGGCGAGGTCTTGCGCGAGCCATAGTTGGCAATGGCGTTTCGGGTAGCCATAGTGGACACCCCTACCCTTGCTGGGTATCTGTAATGGCTCACAAAGGCCTCCGCCTCTTCGGCAGTGATCATCTTGCCCAGGCTCGACTTTTTCTCCTTGCGTGCCGTGCGCTTAGTGACCTTCAGGTCCGACTGGTTGCCCCCGCCAAAGCGGATGTTGCGCTCCTTATAGCGGATGGTAAAGCCGTTGGCCCCCATGGTCGAGAAGCTCTCGGTGAACTTCTGGTTCATGGCTTTGATAGCGGTAATGATCCCGATAAGGGCCATAATACCAAAGGCGATAATAGCCACGGTAATGCCGCTGCGCAGCTTATTGTTGCTCACCGTACGATACGCCAGTGCGAAGATATCTGTTGCGTTCATGGAGAAGAGATGCCCCTAAGTTACCGAACCTTGGGAATATTAAAAGGAATTAGGGATAAGGGATTGGGAATTAGGTGTTGAAAGTTGGATGCTGGGCTTCCGACGCTCCCGGTTTTATGTGGCTCCGGTAGCAGGGCCACCGTTCCCCGAGGGACCTGAGGTTCGTAGCAAGTCAGCATATAAGGGAACCTTGCCAGGAAGGGCACTCTTTACGCCTTCCGGTGCTTGTAAGCCTGCTTGTGACAAAAGACACCCGAGCCCTTTTAGGGACCCCTGCCCCGCTTGTCCGCCCCGATGAACGACATCCCAGCCCGTCCATTGCGGTGGGCCTTCCCGGATGCGTTCAGGCGGGCGATCGGACGGGTGCTACCTGTAAATTACAGGACCGCTGCCCACCTAGAGGCAAGGCCCTGAAGCTTTGAAGTGACCCCACAGAAAGTAAAGCCTCTTCTTGCTTTTATTCAACCCGTAGATTGTTCCGTCTTTCTCCCGGGGCTGCTCCGAGGTTCTTCCGACCTTCTCCCGACCCTTATAAGAGTCGGAACAACGTCGGGACATCCTCGGGAGAAGGTCGGGACAAGGTCGGAAGAACCCCCTGTGGGGTGAGAAGGAATTAGGAATTGAGTCCCGATAGCTATCGGGATAGGGATTAGGCGGCGGGAAGGACACCAGAGGACAATCAGGTCTTCGAACACAGCTGCATTATAAGGGCTGGAGTTATGACCTAATGACCTAATGACCTAATGACTAATTGACTTTGTTATGAACTATGGTCTATGGACCATGGACCCTCACGCACCACTCACCTTTCACCATTCATCAAAACCAGAAAGGCTGCCCTATCGGAACAGCCTTTCTGAATCTATTAGAAGCTTACTAGCGCCTTCTCTTAAAGAGGGCTTAGAAGTACAACCAATTGGTCAGGATGTTGGGAAAAAGCCCCAGCAGCACCGTTATGGCGGCCATGGCCACCAGCGTCAGCTTGAAGCCAGAAGACAGCACCACGCCATTCTCCTCTCCCTCTTTGAAATACATGGACTGGATCAGGCGGAAGTAGTAGTACACGCTCACCGCTGCCATCAGCACAGCGAAGATGGCCAGCCACAAGCTGCCGCCGTCGATGGTGGCCTTCAGCATATAGAACTTCGACAGGAAGCCGGCTGTCAGGGGGATACCAGCCAGAGATAACAGGAAGATCACCAGCGTGGCAGCCACCAGGGGCTGCTGGCGGGCAAAGCCGTTAAAGCCTTCGAAGGTATAGTCGCGCATCTTAACCAGCACGGCAAAGATGCCGATAGTAGCCAGGGAGTAAGCGGCTACATACAGGATCAGGCCTTCCTTTGCATCGGCGTTGATGGCATACACAGCCATCATCATAAAGCCCGCCTGGGCAATGGAGGAATAAGCCAGCATACGCTTCACACTTTGCTGGAAGACGGCCGTAATGTTCCCGATGAACAGGGTGGCGGCCACTACCACGGCTACCAGCACTTTCCACTCGGGACGTATAGCGCCGAACGCGTCTTCAAACAACCGCATGAAGGCTATAAAGCTAGCTGCCTTTACCACGGTAGCCATAAAAGAGGTAAACACGGTAGGGGCGCCATCGTACACGTCGGGTGTCCAGAAGTGGAAGGGGGCCGCCGATACCTTGAACGACATGGCAAACAACAGCATCATCAGTCCGGCGATCAGCAGGGCCGAGTTGGCCGTAGCGCGCGCACCAATCAGCTCGGTAAGAAAGGTTCCGCTGGCACCATACACGAGGGCAATGCCCATCAGCATAATACCGGTAGAGAAAGAACCCATCAGGAAGTATTTCAGGGAAGCCTCGTTGCTTTTCAGGTTGCGCTTGTCGGAACCGGTCAGGATATACAAGGGAATAGACATGATCTCGATACCCAAAAACAGGATCAGCAGCGATTTGGATGATGCCACCAGCACCACGCCGGCGAAAATGAAGAAGATGAGGGCAAAGTAGTCGCTGTAGTGCGCCCCCACGTCTTCCATATCGCGGGAAGAGAGCAGGAAGAACGCCAGGGTGGACAGAGCGGCTACCAGGATAAACAACAGCGCAAAGCGGTCGAACGACATCATCCCCCGCAGGTCGATATCGAAAAAAGACACGCCTCTCAACTCCAGGATGGTTACCAGGATCACCCCTACCAGTAATACGTGTGCCAGTGTACGTACTGCCGTTTTGCTTTGCAACAAAAAGGCGCCAAACATCATGACCACTCCACTTACAGCCGATAATATTAATGCGTTCATAGTTATTTGGAGATCAGGTTTGCAATGTTTACTTCTTTCAGCAGGTTGCCTACAAACCCATCGGTTAAATTAAGCATTGGTTGAGGGTATACCCCAATGGCCACGATCAGCAGGACAATCAGGGCCAGCGACAGCCGCTCGTTGGAGAAGATATCGTGAGTCCGCTCGGTGAGGGCATTGGTAGGACCAAAGAATACTTTCTGGATCATGTTCAGGGTGTACACCGCGCCCAGGATGATGCTGGTGCCGGCCAGGGCCGCAAAGGCGATGCGGTATTCCGACAGCGCATTCCAGATGCCGTTGAACATGAGGAACTCTCCGATAAAGGCATTGGTCAGCGGCAGCGATACGTTGGCCAGGGCCACAATCACCAGCAGGGTGGCCAGAGCCGGTGCCTTCTGGGCAATGCCGCCCAGTTCGCTCAGCTTACGGGTGCCAAACTGGCGCTCGATGAGCTCTACCACGATCCACAGGCCAATGATGTTGATGCCGTGGTTGAACATCTGGATCATCACCCCCTGCATGGCGCTTTCGTTCTCCGAGAAGATGGCCATCACCATGATACCCATGTGGGCAATGGAGGAATAAGCAATCAGGCGCTTCAGGTCGTTTTGCTGGATGGCGATGATGGAGGCATAGATGATCCCAACCACCGCCAGGCTCATTACGAAGTCACCCCACAGGTGCACGGCCAGGGGCAGCACGGGCCATACCCAGCGAATCACGCCAAACACCCCCATCTTGACCATGATACCGCTCAGCACCATAGTGGCCGCCGTGGGCGACTGCTCGTAGGTGTCGGGCTGCCAGGTGTGGAAGGGGAAGACAGGGATCTTTACGGCAAAGGCGATGAACAACATCCAGAACACCCAGCTTTGCTGGCTCAGCGGCAGGTTCAGCGCATAGAACGACTCCAGGGCAAAGGAGCGGTCCGGTGTCTGGAAGTACAGGTAGATCAGGCCGATCAGCATCACTACCGAGGCCGTAAAGGTGTAGATAAAGAATTTGAAGGTCACCGGTATGCGGCGCTCGCCTCCCCATTGGGAAGAAAGGAAATAAACCGGTACCAGGGCCAGTTCCCAGAAGAAGTAGAACAACAGGGCGTCGGTAGCCGTGAACACTCCCATCAGGCCTGCCTGCGTGAGCAGCATGAGGGCAAAGAAGTTGTGGGGCCGGCGGTACTCTGACTTCCAGGTAGCGATCAGGATGATCGGGTAGGCTACAGCAGTGAGCAGGGTCAGGATCTGTGAGAGCCCGTCGAGCCTCAGCGAGAACGAGGAGCCCAGGCTGCCCAGCCACGAAGTGGAGTAGCGCAGCGAAGCGGCCCCTTCGGGAAGGGTATTGGCATATACCGAAAGCGCCAGTGCGACCAGCGACACCAGCAGGGCCCAGGAGCGAACGGCCTTCCCGTCTTTTATGAGGAAGGACACCAGTCCCCCGATCAATGGAATAAGAAACAGTAGTAAAACAATCATATCTAGCGTCAGCCCTTGCGGGCACTGATTTATAGGTTCAGATCTAAATTCCTTTTTCCCTAACGGCTGCTACTTCTTCAGGAAGAACTGCAGCACAAAGAACAGCAGCATGCTCACCACCATCAGCAGCACGTAGTTGCCCACCTGGCCGCTTTGCAGCCAGCGCATCTGGCGGCCGCCATAGTTCACCAGGCGCCCTACCCCATTCACAAGGGCATCGATACCGCCCTTTTCAAAATAGGTGTTCGAGATGGTGCCCAATTTGTTGAGGGGCTTTACCACGATGCTGTTGTAGAGTTCATCCACGTACCAGCGGTTCTGCAACACGCGTCCAAAGCCACCTACTTCCTCTTCCCGGTAGGTGCGGTAGCGGAACCAGGCGATCACAATGGCGATAATGGCTACCACGGTGGTCAGGCCCATCAGCAGCAGCTCGGTAGAGTGCTCAATGTGGTGCGCCATTCCTTCCACTGCAGCTTTCGACATGGTGGGTCTCAGGTACTCGGCCAGCTTTTCGCCACCATGCACAAACACTTCAGGCACGCCTACAAAGCCTCCGATCGCCGACAGCACGGCCAGCACAATCAGGGGCAGGGTCATGGCCGCAGGGCTTTCGTGGATATGATGGCGCTGCTCTTCATCGCCCCGGAAGCTCCCGTTGAACGTGATGAACAGCAGTCGGAACATATAAAAGGCCGTCAATCCCGCGGTCAGCACCCCTACCACGTAGAGGAACTTGTCGTGCTCAAAGGCACTCAGCAGGATGGCATCTTTCGAGAAGAAACCCGACAGGGGGGGTATACCGGCAATAGCCAGGCAGCCCACCAGGAAGGTAAAGTAGGTCACGGGCAGTTTCCTGCGCAGGCCGCCCATAAAGCGGATGTCCTGCTGGCCGCTCACCGCGTGGATCACGCTACCCGAACCCAGGAAGAGCAGGGCCTTGAAGAAGGCGTGCGTCATCACGTGGAAGACAGCGGCTACATAAGCGCCTGTACCCAGGGCCAGGAACATATAACCCAGCTGGCTCACCGTAGAATAAGCCAGCACTTTTTTAATATCGTTTTGCTTCAGGGCAATGGTGGCCGCCAGCAGGGCGGTTGCCGCACCAATGATGGATACCACGGTGTTGGTCACTTCTGCGCCGGCATACAGGGCGTTGCTGCGTGCGATCATATAGATACCGGCGGTCACCATCGTGGCGGCGTGGATAAGGGCCGACACCGGAGTGGGACCGGCCATGGCATCGGGCA
>DASWYM010000597.1:0-3150 GCA_036404975.1 Chitinophagaceae bacterium | reverse complement strand
CATTTACGGCAGGATCGTTTAGTCTCCGCATTTCCCGAGCTTTCCTTACCGCCATAGCAACAGAAGCAAGAGGCTTTTCCCTGGTGCCGGGGTTGCTGTCCGACCCTCCCGGGGCTACAAAGATTTCAGCGCCCCACCCGTAGGTAGGTAACAGAAATAATAAGCATATCAGTAAACGAAATATCGGCACGTTAGGTCTCTGTTTTTGTTATCATTGAATTCAAAAGCTATTGGTTTGACGGTTGAGCGGATGCAGGTGCCTGGAATACCGATTTTACATAGGCAGTGTTGGCACTGAAATTCTTGCGCACGTTGTTGGGTTCCCTGGCATCGCGTGAACGTTCAATAACCAACCACCCTTTCCACTTCATCTTATCCAGCGTTTGCTTTACTTTATGCAGATCAAGACGGGTATTGTTCTGCAGCCATACACCATCATCATCGGTACAGTGGATCTGTATGATATTCTTGCAACCCAGCACTTTCAGTTCTTCATTGACATCCCTTCCATTCTTCAGGGCGTTGGAAAAGTTGAAATAGCTCTTAATGGCAGAAGAGCCTATATCCTGTAACAACTGCCGTTCTGCCTTTGCATCAAGGGCAGTTTCAATACCGATGACAACGCCTGCAGCTTTAGCCATCCGGCCGGCCATCTTAAGACGGCTCACTACCGAATCCCTTAATTCCGGGCGCTTCACCAGGTCGCACTGAACACCCATGGGCAGGAAAGCCACTTTTACGTTCATCAGTTTCATGGTCGTGATGCAGTCCTGTATGCTTTGCACGAACTCTTTGCGCTCACAGAACGACTGGGCATAGTAACCCGTCATGGCCAATGAAGGAATCTGGAGGTTCAGTTCCTTTGCGGTAGCCAGGAACTGCTGCCGCACTGAATCAACAAGGAGCTTGTTGTCAAAAGTCGGACGGTTGCCCAGTCCACCCAGGTCCACTTCTACCCCATCAGCCCCTACTTCCTTAGCCAGCGGCAAAGCTCCCAGCTTCTGGCGCTTCAGCATCATCAGGTCCACTACCGCTACTTTGTAGCGTTCTTTTATACCTTTTTGCGCATAAAGCACACAAGGTGCCAGCCACAGCAATCCCAAAACAAACAGTACACCTGTTCTCCGGCGAAGGGATGTAGAGCATTGATATTTCTGAAGAATCATTGTCATCGGGGAGATAATTTATTTAAATGCGCTTGCGTTTTGAACAGCAGTATTGAATGCTTTCTGTATGTCTTCGAAATTCCGGAGTGTATGAACAGGCAGACCTTCTCCCTTTTCGCCAAAAACGTATAAGGCCGAATCTTTTTCTATCCTTACGCTGGCCTCCGAGATCTTCCCTTCTTTATCCAGTATTTGCTGCAAGGGCAGGCGGAACTGTTGCGCCACGAATTCATATAAAGCTTTGCGCTTAGAGAACCCATAGTCGTGCCCTTCCCCGGGGAGGTGTACGTTTTGCAATAGGTCTTCCTTTCCATAGAAACCATAAATCCGCTGCAGGAAAGGAAACTCGTTCTGAGGAACATAACGCGTCCAGTCCTTTCCATCGGACACTACCAACTGGGGCCTTGGAGCAGCCATAGCGGCCAATTCCGCATTGTTAGTGCTGCCTTCGCACAGGTGAACGCCCATTCCGCTTTCGCAGGGACAGCCACCGCTATGGAACGATGAGAGCATGGCTACCGGAACACTTAGCTTAATGCGGTCGTCAATAGCCGTCATCAGCATGGTCTGGCTGCCTCCACCCGAAGCGCCACTGATTGCTACCCTTTGCGGATCGGTCTCCTTCAGGGACAGTAGGTAATCTAAGATGCGCAGGGTGTTCAGCACTTGGATGCTTTGCACCAGGCTTCGGCGATGGTCTTCCGGCTTTACCTGGAGTAGCGACTCTCCATCCCAGCCAAACAGGTCGTAGCTAAAGGCCATAGCGCCCATCCGGGCCAGGGTGGCACTGCGGTACTGGCAGTCTTCGCGGTACCGGCCACGGGAAAAGTGGCCATCGGGGTTCAGCACTACCGGGATCTTACCTTTTGATTTCAATGGGCGATACAATGAGCCGCTCACGTATAAACCGGGAAGTGTTTCTATTGCAATATTTTGCACGGTGTATCCATCCATTTTACGCACGGGCGAAACAATGGGCTTACGAACCGGTGCCGGTGGCAGGTTGGATAACTGCAGTTTAGAAAGAATGCACGTGCGCAAAGCAACTTTGCGCTGCTCCCATCCGGCAACATCCTTATAAAGCGTAGAGAGATAAGCCATCTGCTCTTTCCCTTCGTCCACAGATTTTAAATGGTATTGAAAAGCCTGCAGCTTGTACTTGTTTTCACCCTCTTTTGTAAAGGAAATATCTTGCGAGGAAAGAATATTCGAAAGTGTCTTCTCCAGGTCGGGGCGGAAACGCCAGCCGGCATACGTCACCCACCGGTCCTTGACCAATTCTTCCGGGTATCGTATCGAAACGCCGTATTGCTTTTGCACCTGGGTCAACACCTCTTTCAGAGGCTCCCGGAATGCATTATCGGAGTTCTGGGCCCCGGCATACATCAGGTGACAGAAAAAGATAAATAAAGCTATCAGTACTTTCTTCATGGTTGTTCAGACAAAACAGCCGTCAGTGACTGCTCTTAACGAATTAATTCAGCCTCACTTCGCTCCATCCCACTTTTTTGGAAAATAAAGGGGAGAGTGAAGAAACACTCCCCCGTTTTTTGCTTGTATATGAGAAAACTTGCTAACTGCTTACTGGAATAGTATCTTTTCAGTTGACCTTTCATGGTTACATCATTAATTGCTGAATGAGCAGTTTAGAAGGAGAAAGCTTCTGAATCCCGTACCAAGGCTGGTTTTTGAATCGAGAGCAAAATATTCAGGAACAGATTCAAAAGAACGGCTATCGGTACGTGCCGGTGAGGCGGTTACAGGATTAAGCGCATCTAAAAACTTCATATAGCAACAATGGTTTAACATGATGGATAAATCAATGCTGTTCTGAAACCTCTGTAGTTTCAGGAAATGAATTTAAAACCATTGATCTCCTTAACTATCCTGCACTGTTTCAAGTGTCAAGGAACTGCAGGATAGCCAGACATTAATCCAGTGCACCAGTGGAAGCATCCTGTTTATACCCCGGATCCCGAACCCG
>DASWYM010000596.1:0-4608 GCA_036404975.1 Chitinophagaceae bacterium | reverse complement strand
GGCGGCTTATGACGTCAATGCCCGCAACAACCCGCAACTGGTGCATGTGTTTTCTTCCGGTAACGCCGGCACCCAAACGCCCTCCTCAGGGCTTTACGCCGGCATTGCCGGCGTGAGCAACCTGACCGGGAACTTCAAGATGGCCAAGAACATTATCACCGTTGGCGCCATCGATTCGTTTTACAACGTGTCCTCCCTGAGCTCCAAAGGACCTGCCTACGATGGACGGGTAAAGCCCGAACTGGTAGCCTTTGGCGAAGACGGGAGTTCGGGGGCGGCGGCTATGGTCTCTGGTTCCGCCCTGTTGGTGCAGCAGGCCTTTAAAAGGGTAAGAGGCCGCCTGCCCTCCTCCGCAGTGGTTAAGGCGGCGCTCATCAACAGTGCCGATGACGTGGGCGCGGCCCGCATCGATTTCAGCTCGGGCTATGGCAGCCTCAATACCTACGAGGCCGTGAAGACAGTACTGGAGGCGAGGATCCTGGAGGACTCGGTAATCGGTTCGGGAGTGAAGACCTTTTCCATACCGGTACCCTCGCGAGCGGCCCAACTCAGGCTTACACTTACCTGGACAGATCCCGCAGCGGAACCCAACGCGCCCAGGGCGCTGGTAAACGACCTGGACCTGGTGGTGCGGCACGAGCCCTCGGGGCAGCAATGGCTGCCCTGGATACTGAACACCGCCCCTCATACAGACTCGCTGCAGCAACCCGCACGGCGGGGAAGGGATACCCTGAATAACGTGGAGCAGGTCACCATAGACAATCCGGAGGCTGGCAGCTATGTGGTAGAAGTACGGGCGAACCGGCTTGCCAGCGCTGCGCAGTCCTTTGTACTGGCCTATCAAATCGATACACTCCACAGCCTTTTCTGGACCTATCCCACCTCCATCCAAGGCCTGGAAGGGGGCAGGACCAATGTGATCCGGTGGACATCGAATTTCGAAGGGATCGGCACCATTGAATATGCGGCCAGGGGGGGCGGCTGGCAGCCGGTGGCGGAGGTAGCTAACCTGGGGGCGGGGTATTACAAATGGGCCACCCCGGACACGTTCACCACGGCGCAGTTGCGCGTGCGGGTGGGCGACAGTACCATAGCTTCCGACTCTTTCGTGATCAGCAGGGCTACGGATATGAATACCGGCTTTAACTGCGCCGATTCTTTTCTCCTGGTCTGGGAGGCCCTGCCGGTAGAGCGTTACCAACTGTATGCGTTAACGAGCGGCTACCTGCAGCCTTTCCGCACCACGGCAGATACCTTCGCCATTATAAAGAAAGGGCAAAGTCCTTCGCCGTACTACAGCGTGGCCCCGTTGGTGAACGGCCAGCCGGGCCTGCGCTCCTTTATCCTGAATTATGGGGCCCAGGGTACGGAATGCTTTTTCAGGAGTTTCTACCTGCAGACGCAAAACTTCCTGTCAGCTACCTTTACGGCTACATTAGGCAGCACCTACCACGTGGCGGCGGTCGCTTTCCAGAAGCTGCAGGGGGGACAGTTTGTAACCCTCCGCACGGTGACCGCACCCTCCACTACGTCATTCACGTTTACCGACTCAACCCTTACGCGGGGCATCAACAAATACCGCCTGCAGATCACCCTGGGCAGCGGGCAGATTATCTACAGCGACGAGGTAGCTGCCTATCATTTTGTTTATGGTGAGGTGATCGTGTACCCCAACCCGGTGCGCCAGCAGGAGGGGGTGAACATCCTGACCAGCCTCGGTGGACGGGTACGAATCGAAGTGTACAGTGAAACCGGCGCCCTGGTCTATTCCACTCGTTTGACCACCCTGCTGCAGCAGATCCCTGCTCATAAGTTATCCAAAGGGCTGTACATCATTAAAGTGGTTACCGATCAGGGGGCTGTGAGTTACCAGAAGCTGGTTGTGCTGTGATGATGAAAGGAATTAGGAATTAGGGAGAAGGGATTAGGGAGAAGGAGTTGGGAATAGTACCAGCTTCAATTGGGTAACGTGAAATATCTCAACAGCTCAACACCTCAACAGCTCAACCCGGGTCAGTAAATTAAAATTGGTTTAAGCGCAGGAAACGTGTAGCGTGCAGCGTACAGCGAAAACAACAAAAGGAGGCTTGAGGCCTCCTTTTGTTTATGTGGTTGAAGCGATTAGGCTAAAGTAGCCAGTACGTCGTTCATGTTACGAACGGCGTCGGCGCTCTTGTTGAACGTAGCTTGTTCGGCTTCGTTCAGCTTGTAGTCAACGATCTTTTCCCAGCCGCTCTTGCCGATCACCACGGGCACACCCAGGCAGATGTCCTTTTGGCCATACTCGCCTTCCAGGGCCACGCAGCAGCTGAACAGCTTCTTCTGGTCGCGCACGATGCTTTCCACCAGGGCGGCTCCGGCAGCACCCGGTGCATACCAGGCCGACGTTCCGATCAGCTTGGTCAGGGTAGCACCGCCCACCATGGTGTCGGCTACGATCTTCTGCTGCTGCTCTTCGCTCAGGAACTGGGTTACCGGAGCGCTGTTCCAGGTAGCATAGCGGATCAGCGGGATCATAGTGGTGTCGCCGTGACCGCCAATCACCGTTGCGTTCAGGTCGCGGGGCGAGCAGCCCAGTGCCTGGCTCAGGTAGAACTTGAAGCGGGCGCTGTCGAGAATACCGCCCATGCCGATAATGCGGTTCTTCGGAAGGCCGGTAGCCTGCAGGGTCAGGTAGGTCATGGTGTCCATCGGGTTGGAGATCACCACGATAATCGCCTCCGGGGAATGCTTTAATATGTTTTCGGCTACGCCTCTTACGATATTGGCGTTGGTGCCGATCAGCTCTTCGCGGGTCATACCGGGCTTGCGGGGAATGCCGGAAGTGATCACCACCACACTGGAGCCGGCAGTTTTGCTGTAATCGTTGGTGCTGCCGGTGATCTTGGTATCGAATCCAAGCAGGGCAGCGGTTTGCATCATATCCATGGCCTTACCTTCGGCCAGGCCTTCCTTGATATCCAGCAGCACTAATTCTTCACACAGTTCTTTGCGGGCAATATTATCGGCGGTGGTTGCTCCTACAGCACCTGCGCCTACCACGGTAATTTTCATTCAGTAATTGTTTATGTGTAAGAAAATATTTTGCGCTGCTAAGATAAGTTATTGTGGATCGGCAGGTAGGGAAAATTAGCTGATCGTCCTCATCCATATAGGTGCCAGCAAACAGATATTCTCCTGTCCGGCACACTTGTTTGCTATACAGGGAATTACAGTCAGGAGGGGCGCTGAGTGCGGTTTACGTCCCGAAGCGGGGCCTGGCAATAAATCCTTTTCTTTGCGTATGAAGTTGCTGTTCACCCTTATCCTGTCCTTTGCCACCGGGGCCGTTTTCAGCCAGGCTTCCCGTCCCGAGCCGGCCTATAAGCGTTTTCCCACCCTGCCGCCCGTGGACCTGCTCCTCGGCGACAGTGCTACCTGGTACAAGAAGGCTGCCATCCCTAAAAAGAAGCCGGTTTTCCTGATGCTGTTCAGCCCCGACTGCAGCCATTGCCAGCAAACGGCCGAAGAACTCATCGCCCACAAAGAGGAGCTGAAGGACCTACATATAATAATGGCCACGATGCACCCGCTGACCCAGATGAACGACTTTGTGCGGAAATACGGCCTGGGCCAGCTGCCTAACCTGACAGTGGGGAAGGACGTTTATTACACGCTTTCCGGCTTTTACGAGATCAAGCACCTGCCTTATATGGCCTTTTATAATAAAAAAGGCGACCTGATTTCCGTTTTCGAAGGCGGCTTACCGATTCCCAAGGTGCTCGGGATCTTTAAAGATCATAAATAAACTGCTGCTCCTGGCAGGTTAATACCATTTTCCATTTTCTGCCCCGGGTTGAAGTGTTGAGGTGTTGAGCTGTTAAGAAATATCACGCCACCCATTTGAAATTTGTATAACCCCATTCACCCCGGTGGAGCGGCGTCGCTTCGCCTCCAGCGATAACGAATCTCCCTGTTCGCCCGATCGGGCTTCTTGCCCCTGGGGAGCAGTAGCAGTATAGATGCAGCATTGAATCAACAGGTTATTTCCCTGCCTAATTCCTAATCCCCATCCCGATTGCTATCGGGACCTAATCCCTCCTCATAAATTCCCTAGATATTCCCTAGATATTCCCTATTAATTCCCTATATATTCCCTATATATTCCCTATCTACGAGGATAGGGAATTAGTACGGAATATCCTGGGAACATCCAGAGGAGGTCCTGGGAATAAAGGAGAATGGGGGTTGAATTGCCCCTTCTTTGCGTAGCCAGCTAAAGCTTCTTCCCCTGCAATTCACCCTTCAGTTATCGATGACCCGTATACAGCCAGGCCATTTTAAAGTTTGACTTTTACCCTCCCTGGAGCAAATAAGATCTAAGATCAGGCGCCGGGGATAAAAAGATGAAAAGGCATTTAGGTCTTTGGAAGCGGACTGGAATAGGGAACAATAGTCTGTACACCCTCTCTTAGGGCTTTCGAGATTCCGGGGTGCTAAAAAATGAACAATACCCAATTTCCTGTACTTTTGCGCCTCTAATACAATAGAATACTTACAAAATCGTAAACTATTTATGGCATCTACATCAGATATCAGCCGCGGTTTGATCATAAAGCTGGACGGCAG
>DASWYM010000595.1:0-16650 GCA_036404975.1 Chitinophagaceae bacterium | reverse complement strand
AAGCACAAACCCTTAATCACCTACCGTAGAAATACGGTAGTGAAATGACTGGAAAATAACCTATGGGAACCGCCACACCACCAAAGACAAAAACAATGCATGATGCTGCCTAGTTTCAACATATTAATACACGTAGAGAATGCATTACCCCGAGGCTATTCAAAGTGTTGCCATAGAACTAAACAGAATACATGTGTAAGCTCCCCTTATTTTAGTGCCAACGTCAGTTAGAGTGTTCAAATGTAAATTTCTTTTCTTCACCCGCTTTATCCACTACCGGCTGGGCTTCAATTTGTGGATGATTTCCGCCCACCGGTGTGGATAAAGCTACCTTGCTTTTCTGCGCCTCAGCGTATTTGAAAGGAGACTGGTAGCCCAATGATTTATGAGGTCTTTCCGTGTTGTAGTCTACTCTCCATTCTTCGCTCAGCGCCCTTACTTCCGTAAGGCTGGCAAACAGGTAAGCGTTTAGTAACTCGCGTCTTATGCTGCCATTGTTTCGTTCAATGTAGGCATTCTGCATCGGCCTGCCGGGCTGGATAAACTGCAGGGTGATCTCGTGACTCGTACACCACTCCTCCAGTTTATGGCTGATGAACTCCGGGCCATTATCGCACCTTATGCTTACCGGACAACCTCTTTCATTGATTAGCTTCTCCAGTACGCGGATCACCCGAAGGGAAGGCAGGGAGGTATCCACTTCAATGGCCAGGGATTCGCGGTTATAATCATCCAGGATGTTCAACAGCCTAAAGCGCCTGCCATCGGTAAGGCTATCACTCATAAAGTCGATGCTCCATACCTGGTTGGGAGCTGTTGGCACGGTAAGGGGCTGCTTCACACGTTCGGGTAAACGCTTCTTTGCCCTGCGGCGGATGTTCAGCTTCATATCGGTATAGACCCGGTAGATGCGCTTGTGGTTCCAGGTGTATCCCTTATTCCAAAGCCGGTAGCAACACTGCCAAAAGCCAATGGAAGGATGCCTGGTGGTAAGGGCCGTCAAGGCCTCCTGAAGGGCATCATCATCTTTTGCTTTTCTTTTGTACTGATAGGTGGTTCGGGAGATTCCTATCAGCCCACACGCCTTTCGGTTACTTAGCTGTTCTTCCGTGGTTAGAAAGTCTACAGCTTCCCGCTTCATCTCAGGCGTCAGAGCTTTTTTTCGATCAGGTTTTTCAGGGCCCGGACCTCAATGCTGGCCTCGGCAAACATTTTCTTCAGTTCTGCATTCTCCCGTTCCAGCTCCTTGAGCTTGGCCACATCACTTACTTCCATACCGCCGTACTTGGCCTTCCAATTGTAAAAAGTAGCATCGCTGATGCCCAACTCCCGGCATATGTCTTTAACGGCTATGCCACCTTCCTGCTTCTTGATGGCTGCTACAATCTGATTTTCTGTAAATCGCTTCTTCATCTATTAAAGTTTAAAGTTAACAACTCAGTGCGTTGGTAACTCTAACTTCAGTGGCCGAAGATTGGGGAAGCCTACAGTAGAAATCTGAACGGCCACTCATCTTTCTTTAATTAATCAAAAAACGGACAACGCCTTAATATACTTAAGTGCATTTAGAACTTCGGAGTCTAATAAATGTCTACTCCCATTTAAAATAAAAAGATTGGCTTTTGAAAAGAGTATCGCGTATAGTATCAAAATTCCTTTAACACTTTCCTTCCATTATATACTTTAATTTTTGAGATTTTCTCTTTTTGCAGTTTTCGAAAACTCCAATTTCTTTTGTTATTGAATGCTGGCTGAAACCTGATGTCTGCTACATAGATATCAATAAAAACTTCGTCTGTAAACCCAATCATCAGTCCACTTAGTACAAAAGATTTCCGGTCAATAAAACTGTATTTTTTATACCTTTTTATTGGTTCAACATTCAATAAATTCTTAATAGGCTTTCCAATGTAATCAGAATAATTGAAATTGTTGACCAATGCTCTAATGGAATCTTCATTATCATACTGAACTTGACAATATGTTTTATTGAACAACATTAATAGAACAAACAATATAATTGAAACCTTTGCCATATTTATATTAGTTCACAAATGATTGTTTATTAATTTACTTGTTTAAATGATTGTTTAAGATGGTCAGTTGTTTGATAAAACTTTATACCATTAACTCCATCTTTTCCAATTACTTCATTAACGGCATCAATAATACTTTGTTGCACCGATTTCCCTTCTTTTCTTCCTTTTTCTACTACTTCATTATACTTGTCGCGAATTTGACCTAAATTAGTTCCGGTGAAAAAGTCAAGAGCTTTTTCCTTATCAGTTATAACCAATGCAAACCTTGTAGTACCAGCTTCTACCATTGCAATAAACCCGTCTTTTACATTTTCGTACAACTTATCAATATCTTCAGGTGAAAATGCCATTTCCTTCAAAGACCCTTGAGATTTTGAGTATGGATGTGTATGAGCATCACCTTCCAAAGTTTCATTTTCACCAATATCATGGTTTGACTTAACACCTCCATCGTCACCTTCCACCTCATTTTTCCAACCATAACTTCTTTCACCTTTACTATTTAGATTCGAAACAAAAGTTATGGCGTGTTCTTTAACTTTTGTTTTAGTCGCATTGAAACTTTTACGCCAAATAGAATTTAATTGGTTGTTTATTGACGGGGTTTGTACTATCCTGTTGAGCCTTTGTATTATAGGATCACTATAACCCACCTGGGCAGTTGCCACTGCTTTACCAACTATTTCTACAGCCTTAAATACTTTAATGATTATGCCAGCTGTCTTTATTAACACTTGTGAAGCAATTATACTCTTTGACGTAGCACCGGCTACCTGAATCGGTGCAGTCAGAACATTGAAGTTCATGTAGGGCAGTTTCACACCTCCACTTGGATCTGTTCCATTCACCGGATCGTTGCCCATACCGCTATAAGGAGAAGCAAACTGCTGGAAGGGATCCTGCTGCACCCATCTTCCCACTTGCGCATCATAGTTTCTCAGAGCAAAGTCATTCCAGCCGATGTCTTCGTCCAGCTCGGCAAAGGCACCCTGCATCTGGTAAAGATTCTTTACGTCCCCATCATAGCTGTCCGAGTACTTTTTAGAGCTGATGGCGGCGATCTTCAGTCCAAATGAATAATAATGGTTCTCCTCCAGGATGCGCCCTTGGTCAAGGGTTACTTGAAGGTTATCGAAGTAGACGTCCCCGTCGCTTTGGTTGGAGACATAGACGTAGCAGTAGCCGTTCTTGGGTGCCTTGATGCCGGGCAAGGGCAGCGTCCCTCCACCACTGCCCACCGAGGAAGCCACCTGCTGCTGGTAGGCACCGCCGTTCTGGGCAGAGATGAACTGGAACCGCTCATCAAAGAACAGCACCGTCAGGTAAGCCAGCGGCGTAGTGCCGGTGCCTGTAGAAGGCTGTACGGCACTGATAAACGAACTGTTGACACCGAGCTGGCTGTTAATGCCCGTGGCTCCTTCTTTGACCACCGAAGCAGTAGGGCCACCGGAAAGTGCCTGTACCAGGCTGCCCAGTAATGTATTAACAAAGTTATTGTTATTGCCGCTGGCCGGCTGGTTGTAGTAGTATTGCACACTAGCACTGACCACATCGCCTGCCATCACTTTTTGCAGCGTGTTGGGCCCGATGTTCTTGCCGGCCCAGTTGCCCAGCCTGCTCACCGAGGCGGAGGTGTTTCCGCTCCATCCCTCTGGTTTGGGATACCGGGTCGAAGCCACTTCATTAGCACTCCCTGTCTGTCCAAACACAGGCTCTTCTGCCGATGCCCGGGCCGTCTCCATAGTAGCCGTATTGGAAGCCATGCGGGCCTCTTCGGTTAATACCATGCGCACGTTCTGCTGGTAGTCCATGATAAAGTAATCATATACTCCTTTTTTGCCACCCGGCAGATCCATGTTCCCGTCCACGGCCAGCTGGTCATAACCGTTGTTCTGCCCGGTAGGCGTGATCACCCGCACACGACCTTCTTCAAAACTGATGTAAGCGAGCGCATCTGGATTGGCGCCACTTGCCTGATATACAAATTGACCAATATAGGTAGTAGTGGTTGGCGTACCGCTCTCGGGGGTAAAGGTGCGCTGCAGCTTTTCGCCATCCCCGCTGTACACAATAGAAATAACTCCTTTGCCGGCCAGGCGGATCTGGTCAGGCTTGTCCAGGAAATTGTACCGGATTCCCGGTCCACCGGCCAGGTTATTGAGCTCCTTTGCATTTTTATTCAGGTCTGCCACCACATTGCCGTTGTTATCGTAGACATAATCAGGCGCCCCGCCGTTGGTGCCGTCTTTCAGGTCCCCAAACCGTCCGTTCACATTGGTGCTGCTCATGAGGTCCGTGACACTTTGCAGCTTGTTGCTGTACGCGGCGTAAGAGTAGCGCAGGTCATCAATGGTCAGCGGTGCCGCCTGCCCCGGCATCACGCCTTTTTGCAACATGGCCAGCAGGTTTCCGTTTCCATCATACTCGATCTTGCCGTTGTAGCCGCTCACCGAAAAGTCCATTTTGGCGTTCGACCACGCCTCCCCGGTAAGCTGCCGCTCCGTGAAGTCTGCCTTTATGAGCCTATCGGCATTATCATAACTGTACTCATACTTTCGCTGCGCGTCATCGCCCTGGGTGTTCCAGACCACGCCTGCCGCCTGTCCGTTGAGCCGGGCGCTGGCAAAGACATTATCGCGGTTATCAAAGCCCAGGTAGAGCCCAAAGAAATGCCCCCACTTGGAATAGCTGCCCGGGGTTTTCAGGGCGTAATCCTTGTTGATACCGGTCAGCTGTCCATGAATATTGTAGCTGTATTGTAAGGCTTCCAGTTCACTGCCGCCGCTGCCGGTATAGCCCGGATCCAGGTGTTTGACCTTGATCCGGCCCACATCATCATAGTCGTAAGCACTGATTGTCTTAAACGCGTTGGTGCTGAACTGCTTTTGAATGGACGCCACCCTGCCCAGCTTGTCAAAGTTGTACTTGGTCAGGATCTTAAAGTTGGTATAGCCCGTTCCGGCGGTCGTGTGGTCGGTGCAGGAGCTCAGGACCCGGCCGTCAAAATGGTACTGAAGTGTGGTAATGTCCACCCCCGACTTGATGTTGTCTTTGAGGGTCTGCACGAGGCTCCCCCGCTCATCATAGTAGCTGGTGGCATTTAAAAAGTTGTAGGTGCCCAGGATGCGCGTTTTGCTGCCCGTAGCCATACCGGCAGTTCGGCTGGTGGTACCAATGGGTTGAACGTTGGGATCCGACGTACCGTAGGATGATAAGTTGGTATAGCCGGTATTAAAGGACTTTACGTGCAAAAACGAATAGGTGTCGTAGAAAACATACTTTAAGGCGGTGGTTACCGTAGTGGTGTTCAAGTCGGTAGAAGTCAGGGGGTTGAACGACGTGGACAGATTAATCGTCCCCCCTCCCGTATTGGCTGAATTGTTCACCGCCAGCGTCCCGGTAGCGGCAGCACCGGCAATATCGGAGCGCAGTGTCGCCTCCGATTTGGTAGTATTGTATAGGGCTGTCAGCACCGGGCGGTCCAGCTCATCATAGAGCGTGGCGGTCCACTGGGGTGTGGAAAGCGCAGCCTGGTTGCCGTCCTGGGTTAGTACTGTACGGTCTCGTTTGTCGTAAAGCATGCGCAAGGGGGCTGCTCCGGGCGTTTTTTTCCAGGTGCTCCGCCCCTTTTCGTCGTAACTGTACTGGAAGCATAGTTCGTTGAGCACCTGCTGCCCGCCCGTGCCCGTAAACGACCAGCTGTTGTTATCGAGGTATTTTACTGCTTCGGGGGAAAGCTCGAAGCGCAACTGCCCGAACTCATCGTAAATATAGTAGGTACATATCCAGCCGGCATGAGGTCCAGAGGGCACATTGTCCAATTGTACCTTTTTTAGAATCACCTGGCCGGATTTGTTGGCGTATTCTATGACACTTTTATTGTTTTCGTCCGTATAGCTGGTCTTGTACAGGGTATTGGCTGGGTAAACACCACTGACCACAGGCGGATTGCCCTGCACATAGTCCACCAAAAAGATCCGTACATTATTAGCGGCATCATTTAGGTCATAACTCACCGATTTACCGGCACTGGCGGCCCAGACACCGCCCGGCTCCTTCACATTCTTTACCCGGCCCAGCGGACTGTTGTCAAAGGTAAGGGTACTGTATGCCGACGATTCATTGTAGCCAGTAGTGTAGTATTGAGGTTGTTCGGTCTGATAGGTTGTTTTAAATTTACCCGGTTCGGTGGTGGTCGTATAAGGCAGGTATTTCACCGGCTCCCGGCCGTAGGCATCATAAAGGGAGTACTGCACCACATCGCCCCAGGGGCCGCTGCCACTGGATGGTGTAGCCGTTTCCCTGCTGATTGTTTGCACCGAGCGCCCCAGACCGTCCAGGTAGGTGGTGGTTTGCAGCTTTTGCCCAATGGAGAGCTGGTCCACGGAGATCCAGTCGTTCAGACCCGTTTTGGTGATATCGTGCTCACGGATATAGTTGCGGTCCTCCCAGTTTACGGAGACGACCGAGATCTTGATGATGTTGGAATGAATATAACTTCCATTGGAGTAAGTGGTTTTCCGCCGGTAGTAGGCCGTCCTTGTCAGCGGGGCGGGAAAGTTGTACGTGCTTCCGCTCCCGTTGGAAACAGCTACGAAATCTTCAGGGACCGGCGTAGGGCTGGACTCCCACTGGTAGGTCAAACCGGTATTGGGAAAGGCCGCCGCATAAAGCTCCACCAGGGGATCCGGCACCTGCACGTACGAAAAATGGTACCGGCCTGATTGGCTGCCGATGGCATGATTGGGATTCCAGGCCTGCGCCCGGCCAACAACGGCAAGGTACAGCAAGCCTAACGTGATCAGAAAACGCAGCCGAGTGGTTGTAGTGTATAGCATCCTGAAGACTTTGAATAACAGTAAAATGGTTTGGTCCTTAACGGGTCGGTTTTTGTCGCCCCCGGGTCATGATGGTATGCAGTTGCTGGCGCTGCGCTGCCGTAAGGAGCGCAGCAATCCGGTTATCGCGTTCCGCCGCAAGGGCTTTGAACCGGTTGATTTTATCGGGGGGCGGAATCGTACGATCGTACGCAATGCCATCCATGGCCTTGATGGACCCGTTGATGATCCCTATCAGGGAATCCGCCACTTCTTTGGAAACCTGCAGGTCCCTCTGAAGCACCACCAATAAGGAATCGGACCGTTTCTTCTTTTCCTCCTCCAGGCGATTGGCCTCCTGGGAAGAATATTGTGCAGCTTTCTTATTTAATTCAGTGCGTGCTGCGCGCGAGACAGAATCCAGGGGACTCTGCTTGGGCTGGTTGACTGCCTGGGTAAAAGCAGGCAGGCTAACACACACAAAACAGAGGATTATGATAACTTTCATATAATTTACTTTAATTGATATTGGTATAGCCATTTCCGGGCAACAGGTATAAATCCACATACGTACAACTCCAGCTCCAGCCATCAGGATCCTGGTAACAGTTGGTGACCTCTTCCCAGTCTACCCAGTATTCGCTATTGCCGGGATCGATCGGGAATGTCCAGTCCGATTCAAACCAGTTGTAATACCCGGTCCAGTCCTGCTGTTGTTGGGTATAGCGTGCGTTGATGGTCAGTGGAGCCTGAAGCGTATAAGGAACGGTACCCCCTGAATTGGAATAAAGACGCACATAAAAATCTGCGGTTTCATAGGTATAATAATCGTCGTAATACCAGTACGTGATCTCCCGGTCCATCCGTGCGTAGATATTGCCTGGGATACAGTACCCGCCATTAGCCGGATCATTGGCATAGGCCTGCCCATTGGCACTTATTTCATTTAAGGCTAACTGGTTAGCGGCCGGTACACTGACGGTGGAACTGTATTTACCCGGTGGTACCGTATAGGTAACCGGTGTGCCGGTAGAACCGGAGGGACAGTTGTTGCGGGTGAAGGTGCCGCTTTGCGCCTCATTGTAATAAAGACCCGAAGGACAAAGGTCACTGACATCAGCATCCAGCCACAGCGACTGCCCATAGGAAGGACTGTTCGGGTTTACATCGGTGGCCCAGACAAAGAGGTGCGCCGGCAGCTGCCCGTTGATATTGGCACAGTAGGATGGCCCGCCCGGCTCCCCTACATAATGAGCGGCGGTATCCAGCACACACACCACATTGGCCGGGTCATTGGCAAAAGCATCGCCATTGGCCTCGATTTCATCAAGTGCCTGCTGATTAGCCTCCTGCTTGCTCACTATAGAGGAGTACCGGCTGGCGGGCACCGTATAGGTCACCGTGCCTCCTTTGTAGCCCTCGCCGCAATTTTCAGTGGTAAAGATTCGGGACTGGGGATCGTTGTAATACACCTGTATGCAAGATCCAAAGGTATTGGCATGGAGCTGCCCCTGCACCAGGAGGTAATTTTCCGCCTGCGCATCCGCATCGGCCTGGCTGATTGCAGAAGAGTAGGTGTTGGCCGTTACGATAAAAGGAACATCGGAGCCCACGAAACCGGCACCACAATTGTCCTTGGTAAAGGTCTCGGTGATCATGCGGTTGTAATAAATGCCGGGGCAGCCGTTTTGGCGGGACACATTGTTGTATTCATACATTTTCACGGCGTTCTTCTTATCGTCCTTTATAAACTTCAGGCGCCCCAGGTTGTCGTATTCGTAGAAAGTAGCCCGGCTGTTGGCATCGCTTTCCGATGTCTTGCCCAGGAGTGGATCGTAGGTATAGGAGGTCATCAGCGCTTTGGAGGGGTGGAGCCGCACGTCGTCAAACCACACCGAGCCGCCTCCGTTGTTATCGAGCCGGATGTTCAGCTGAGTAATTTCGGCTGGCACGGAAAATTCCTTTTCCACGTACACCCACTGCCCGGTCACGCTCGTGGTCATATAGTCCACATAGGTGTAATAAAACGATTCGGTAGGCCGCTTCATAAACAGGTAAACATCAGCAGAGGGTCCGTTGCTGTAAATCCAGGCGGACATTTTAAACTTGGTCGTACCTGTAAGGGAGATACGCAGCGTTTGATCGCTGTGGCTGTACTTCTTTCCAGAGGTCGGTTTATCAATTCGGGCCGAAGACACTCCGGTACGCGCCCGGGCATTATCAACCGCCGAGATCGGGGCATCTCCGTACTGAGGCGCAGTGGTGCCGTTCCAGCCACCCACTTCTTCAAAGCCATCGAAAAAGATCTCCTGGGGCCCTGCATTGATGGCGGTGGCGGTCACGTATTTTCCACCATAGCCATAAATATGACTCACCCTGCGTCCCCCTTCATCCTTTAGACTGGACAGATTACCTGTGACATCATAGGACAACAGCTTTGTCTGCACGTACGACGTGGCGTTGTTCGGATGCCCCGGCCCTTGATACGGTTTAAACAGGTACACCGTTTGACCGAGGGCGGGATCGTATTGCTTTTCCGGCAGCGGCTCTTTGAAGCGCTGTTCCAGGGTCTGGTAAGGCCGTATATCCCCAGTGGACACCAGGGAATATTCCGTTACACTTTCGCCAAGAATGTAGTCCGTGGTGCCGCCGCTACTTTTGAAAATAGAGTTTTGCGTCACGACCGGGGCTTCTACAATATTGTTCTGGTTTAGGGTGGCCAGCACGCCCGAGGAAAAATCAACACTATACTTGATGCGTTTATAATGAACGGTTCCGTCACTGGAAAAAGTGGTCATTTTCTGCACCTGGTAATTGAGGGGATTGTATTCATACTCGGTGCGCGACTCTACGTACTGCTGCTGGTCGGTGGGTTTATAGATGCGCTCCAGGGTATACTTCAGTTCCAGCCGGCCGGTATAGAGGTCATACTTGTCTACGTCCATGCCATTACCGGATGCTTTCTGGTAGGCACCGCTGCCGGACGGGATGTTTCTCCAATCGGAAACTTTCTGAGAAGTGCTTTTGTTGACCGCACACTTAAAGGAGGTCAGGAGCAGGGGCACTTTGAGCATCGAAGGGCACATGTTGGGCCCGGGATGGTAACTGCAGCCCGGTGTTTGCACCAGTTCCCCAAAACCGTACACGTGCTCGGTCTCCTTTACCCTATTGCCGGCAGCATCCAGTATGGTAATCAGTTTGGGCAGGCCATACGCCCAGGGGGCAAAGCGCTGTTTCGCTGAATAAATCAAATTTTCCGACTCCCAGTAACTATAATCCTCATCACTGGTAAACACCTGCACGGTCTTGCCGATCGTTCCGGGATTCTCTACGATCTCTACCCGCTTAAACTGGGCAGGCAAAGGGTTGCCGCTGTGTAAATTGGTGCTGTAATACACCATCATCGTCCGGTCCTTGGCCTGATCACCGATACAGGTAATGCCAATTTGCACCAGGCTGAGGACCACATCGATCACAAGGGCTACCGGAGATCCGCCGGTGCAGACCGTTACGATATCTTTGATGGTAGAGAGTACGTTCAGGATACCCAGCACCGGCGCCAGCGAATTCATGGTATTGATCCATCCCGGCAGGCTGATGGCCTGCTGCTGCGATAAGATGCCTGGATACTGATAGCGCCACGCGCATTCCCCCAGCGGCATGGAGCTCCACGTCCAGTGGTAATACTTCTCCGCAGGCTGGTAGTGGTTTTGCGATACCATGGAATTTTTCGGCACTTCCAGCCCCCAGAGCGAAGAAGCAGATCCGTCCGCAAGCACGTAATTATAAGAAGTTGTGATGGGTTTATCACAGGGATTGGAATACCCCCCGTCCGTGGAAGCGGTTTGGGTGACATGCACCCCTCCTACGGTGCGGGCCGCCCACTCCAGATGCCCGTTATTTTGTCCGTACGTATAAGTAAGGGTACCGCCGGTTGGATAAATAACCTGGCGGAGCAGCCCGTTTTTGGCGTATCCTGACTTGGAAGTATAATAGGCAGGCAGAATCTCACCATTTGGACCTCTTCTCAAAAAACACAGGCCTTTTAACTGGCTCAGCGTCAGTGTGGCCAGGGGCATATTTAGCGGAATATCTTCGCTGCTTTCATAACCCTTACTGTTGGAGCCGTTGTAAAAACCCCAGGCGTCTTTGGCATAGGAGAACAGCGGCGGCACCACATCATCGGCAGCACTGGACCCCGTATAATAATCAAAAAGGTAAGGAGGTGTTTCCTCTTTCAGGTCCACGCCGATCTTTTGCACTGATTTAAGGCACAGGCGTGCCAGTTTTTTCTGGAACGGAGACTTAGGGGTGCCGTACCGGTTGCCGATAAAGTAAGAGGTGGTTAACTTGTAGCGGGAAAGATAGCGGCCCTGGTACTTTATATCCACAGAAGACAATGCATATTGTCCGTTAAAGTCTGCTCTGGGAGTAGAGGCATAGGCAAAGTTCACGGAGTGCCCGTCCGGATAAGCTATAGAGGAGATCTCCGGCGTTTGGGTAATGGAGGTACGGTACGTTATAATGCAGTAATCTTTTTTTTCTTCATCGTTAAAGCTGATGTCTTCCCCCGCTCTGGCAATGATATTGCGGGTTACATAGGATAAGGTCACCTTGCGCAGCGTCAGTGCATCCTCGATTTCGCTGAGGTACCAGCTATCGATCACCCAGGGGTTTTTCGTCACCTTGTCAAAGCCGGCCTGGTAATATTTCCGGCCGTCCTTAATATCCGGCTGTACGTGCAGGTAGTTTCCGCTCTCATCGCTGAAACCATAGCGCAGTACCTTACTGAGACCGTGCCGGGAGAACTTATAGCGCGTGCCGTCCACATCCTGGATGGTAAACGAAGTAATGGTGGTCCTAATGCCCGTGGAAGTTCCGGTGGCCAGCGTGAGGTCCCGCACAAATGAAATTTTTAACTTACTGTCACCAAGAGATACCCCTTGGTTGGTACTGCCATCCAGTACAAAAAGGCCTGCTTTCCCGTTGAACTGAAAGGAGAAATAGTCCAGCTGCTTATCTTCCGCCACCTCGTTGTGCTGGGCGTACACCTGGTTGCGGGCCTTGTAAATGGGATAGCGGGTTAATGCGGTGGGGCAACCCTCGGCCGCCGGCACCTCGGCATACAGATACCCGTTGGGGTATTTATGGGTATCCCATTCATCGACCAACCCGTAAGCCTGCTGATCGTCCGGTTCACCTACCTGCAGGCGGGTGATGACCCCGCCTGCTATCAGGCTCCAGCCCTGCCCTGCATTGGAAGCAACCTCGTTTACCTTCAGGCCGCTGCCGGAATGGTAACTCAGGGTCACCACCGCGTTCAGCCGGCTTTGGTGGTCCTGCCAGGTAAACATGGGCAGCGAAAAGGTAGCGCTGCCGGTTTGCAGGTTTACCTGCGCAGAAACCGTGATGCAGGCGGTGAAAAGCAAAACGAACAGGGAGGCGGCCTGCCTGCCGGGCAGGGATTGCTGATACATTCTGGTAGTGGGGATAGCCATAGAATAGCTTGTATTAAAACTTATTGTCCAATCAATATTTATTTTAGCGCATAGCCTATCCGGAATAAGACCGGCTGGCCTTTAGGCACCTGGCGGTAACTCAAAAAGTCCCACAACAGCTTCATTTCGCCTTTGATTTTTTTGGAAATCTGGTACTTCCGGGAAAGTCCCAGCAGGCCGCTCGGCTGCCAGCTTGAATAATCCTTTAACTGATCAAAGGAGCGAATGCGGCTCCGGTAATTCATCTCGTAAGCACCCGCTACATAAAAATCGCCTTTGATCTTCCAATCCAGATTACCCCGCAGACCCAGCCCCTGGTAAGATAGCTCCAGGTTGTTCCAGCCCCTACCCAGTCCTATGCTCCCGCAGGCACCAATACCGGCCAGGGCCTGGTCGTTCAGCTTATAGCTCAGTGAGAGGCCGATGTCGGAGGTAACCGGGAATATATAGCGGGCTTTTTGCGTTTGAATATTGGTGCCTATTTCCATGCGCTGGAAAAAACTTTTGGTTTTCTGATTGTTCATCCGGGTACCCTCAGGCAGGTTTGCATCGCCGTTACCATAGCTCCCGGAAGAAAACGAAGAGAGCTTACTTTTCAGGGTATTGAGTTGTCCTTGTGCGGACTGGACGTTTTGCTGCAATTGACTGGCTACATTGGGGCTGTTTCCAAACTGGCCGATAAGTGTCTGGGTGACGGCAGCCCTGGTCTGTAGTCCCTGCACAGAAGCCGCCGCATTGGATGTGCTGACCGGAAGGGGAAAGAACCGGCTCCACTGGGAATGACGGGCAAAAAAATCCTGGAAGGCCTTGTTGCGGGTGAGCACTTCCAACACCTTGGCTTCCAGTCGCTGAGGGTTATCAAAGAGCTGCTGGTATTCTTTAACCTGCTGCTGATAATAAAACACCTCTTTGCGAAACCTTTTCAATTCCTTGACCATTCCCAACTGCTGAAACTGTTCCCGCAACAATTGCTGACGTTCTGCGAGTTGTTTGCGGACTTGTTCACTGTGGTTAAACTCCGTTTGCAATGCCTTTAAACCTGCGAGTGATTTCTGCAGTTCACCCTCCTTAGGAAAACCGTTAGCCTTCAGGAAACTTAGGGCCATAGTAATGGAATCCAGGTGGCCAGAGTATAGGCCGGCATACTTATCCACAGCTGCCGGCGTTTGCCGAAGCCGGGTGTATTGTTCGTCGATACCCGAAAAGAGCTGTTTAGCCAGGGTGGAATCCTTCCGCCACAGTTTCTTTTTAAGCTTTTCCTCCTGTCGCTGTAACCGGGATAAATACCGGTCCGTTTGTTTTGTTAGCTTTCCTTCAACGGATAAAGCCTTGCGGTCCAGAGAAGAAAAAAACTTATCGGGAAGGGCCAGCGACCGTTCCAGCAGCGAAGAATCATATTGCCCAAGGGATTCAGCACGAAAACCTAGTATGGTTCCAGCAAGGAAGAGCAGGCAGATCGCTAGTTTTGGCATGCCGAAGGTTTGTTGAACAATATTACTTCCGGAAGCTCTCGCAGTAAATCCCCACAAGTGGTAAATTTATCATCCCCAGAAGTGGGGAGTATTCATACAGGGAAAATACGGGTACAGACACCCGGAAACCACGCATTGGTTTTTGAATAATCTTTTGTAATTAGTCGGCGAATTACCTTTTTGACAAACCTTCACAATATGAGCAAGATTGCCACTCCCATCTATATTGTTTTTGCAGATGACCACCCTATTTTTCGCAACGGGTTCAGATCATCGTTGCAACATCAGACTGATATCCAGCTCCTGGCAGAAGCCTGCAATGGAAAGGATCTTTTCGATCTTGTGGATAAACATCTGCCTTCAGTAGTGATTACCGACATTGCCATGCCCGTGATGAACGGTATTGAAGTAATTAAGCACCTAAAAATGAAATATCCTCACATAGGGGTTATCGCCCTTTCAATGCATGAAGACCTCACAACCATCAAAGAGATCATCCAGGCAGGAGCTAAGGGATATTTGTCAAAAATTGCGGATGTAGAAGAGATCATTTTGGCAATCAAAACCGTCTTCGATGGAAGGTTCTATTCATCGGCGGCTATAGTGAGTTGCCTTATGGAAGCCCTGCAAAAGAAAGTTCCCGAGCAATGCAATTTCACAAACAGAGAAATAGAAATCATTCAACTGCTTTATCAGGAACGCACCAGCCACGAAATTGCCAGCGAACTCTTTATCAGTGAGGAAACCGTGAAGGACCACAGAAAGCACATCCAAAAGAAAGTCGGAGCCAAAAGTGTGGTAGGTATCATTAAGCATGCCTTAAAAAACCACCTTGTAAAACTTAATTAGCATTTAGCTTGCCCCGAAGTTTATCTTTCATTTTGAACCAGATTTTTGACAGTGTCCACTGCCTGGAACTCAAAGTTATATCTTAGTTTTCTGGGTATAAATTCTAGATGTTCAACGGCGCTGCTCACATATAGCATTGGCAGCACGCCTAAGCTCAGAGTATATTTATCTCATTCTCAGCACATCCATAGTCGCAAATTTTACCAAGCTGCGAACTAGATGTAAAGCCAATCGTTTTACACCAGATAAGTAAAACGACAACGGTGGATCGCAAGTTGTTGTCCTTAACTGGGATTGCATGAATTATAAGATATTTTATCACTACTCCTGCGGTTTAATTGCATTAAGCTTCTTTACACGCATCTAAGGCATTATTACCACCTCTAGCCTTGGAAGTAATTGAAAACCGGCACGGCAAACGCTCTACCTACACCTGCGGCCAGTTGCCCGTGGTTGCCTAGTAAACGTTATCGGTGACCAGACCCAGGCGGATGCCATCGGGACCTCCTGGTAAATGACGCGCACCATACCCACCTGCAGGGGAGATGCTGAGAAGAAAACGAAGAGTTGACTAATTAAAGATTAAATCAGCTTTCAACCATGCATCCATGGACAATACCTAAACCTTTACCCCATCAGAAAACAGGGGGGCAGTTTGTACTGAATAAAAGGGGTTTCTTTGAGTGAATTACGCACCTTTTCGCTATGCTACCGTAAAGAGTTTCTTTCCATTTTTGGAACATTAAGTGGAGCGATGTTTCTGCCACAACACTGCAAACTAAAGAAACTCCACTGATTCCTTTTTCCTATATCCGTTCTATCTTCGATGAAAGTGCTCACCTAAGATCAAGAGTAGATATTTAGACTGATTTGTAGTGAAATTCAATAGGGCAAAAAAGCGGAGGAAATGGGTTTAGAACCTATTTCAATAATTAATTCTTTTACAAAGAACAAGAAACTCTTCTTAGAGTAAAATCATTTCAATACTCAACTGGGAAGAATCTGAAGCTAAAGGGTTAGAATCTTACTTTTTTTCCTAAAGCCAATTAGACACAATTTAGACACTGACTATTCACATACGATTAATATTCACACCTTGATTGAATCCAGCCCCAGGCACCATACCAGCACAGGTTAACATGTAACAACAAGACACTTATCTACTTAACTGTTGAAGTTTGTATTCCAATTCCCTATCTCGCTACAAAAGCAATAGGCCACCCTTGCCCCAGGCAGTCTGTTACAGCGGCCGCACCAGCGGTTGATATTTTGCAAATTAACACACCAATTAGTTCTGCTGCAACTGTCTTGCCGAGCTGCGAAGTAGATTCAAATTAAATCGTTTTACACCAGTTAGGGACAACAACCTACGATCTACCTTAGGTCGTTGTCCCTAACTGGTGTAAACTGGAGATTTATACCTTCAATAACTAGCGGCGCTACGAAGTAGATGCATAATAACTCGTTTTTTGGGGCAATTAAGGATAAGAACCTACGGTAGATCGTAGGTGATTGTCCATAAGCCCGGAAAAGTGACAACAATAACTTGCCGCTGGCCGTATTGAATGATCCGAGGCAGGATTGTTCGACAACTGCTGCAATGCTTGGTTTATGGCTACGGCTCCAATGATTTCCGCTATATAACCTGACAAACCACGAAACCATTACGCCGCAGCTATATATCTGCTGCGTAATGTGACTTAAAGTTTGCCCTTAACCAAGGAGCTCCTGTAATGCATACAGTAATGGTTAGTTTTCCAGCCTTGTAAAGGTATATTTATAGTAGGGAGCGCCTCCATGTACATAGTATTGCACTTGTAAGAGTTTCCAGCCATGTTGCGCTACATAATTGGCTACAGATAAAGGGTAGTGCATGAACAGGCGTTTCCCGTCGGCATTGGTAAGCAGCTTGTTATCTGCATCATCCACCTGCCCCCATTCTATACTATACCATCGAAAGCTATGTGCCCCTCCG
>DASWYM010000594.1:0-3670 GCA_036404975.1 Chitinophagaceae bacterium | reverse complement strand
CTTCAGGATGCGGGTAGCCATGTAGCCGCGCAGGCCGATCTGGCAATACAGGTAGATATCCTCGTCGCGGGGCAATTCCTCCAGGCGGTCCCGCAAATCGTCCAGCGGGATATTGATAGCGCCCTCTATGCTGCCGGCTTCGTATTCCTTCGGCGTACGCACGTCCAGGATAAACTTATCGCCCCTGGAAGCGTTGGCCTCGTTCCAGTAAAATACTTTCATCTTCTGCAGCAGGATATTCTCCGCCACAAAGCCGGCAATATTCACCGGGTCCTTAGCCGAAGAGAAAGGGGGGGCATAGGCATGTTCCAACTCGGTCAGCTCGTACACGGTACTGGCTCTTTTGATTACCGATGCCAGCAGGTCGATGCGCTTGTCTACGCCTTTATAACCTACCACCTGGGCACTCAGCAGCCGTCCGCTGTTTGGCGCAAAGGCCAGCTGGATGCTCATCTGCTTAGCGCCGGGGTAGTAGCCCGCGTGCGACCCGCTGTGGGTGGTCGACACAATGTGTTCCACGCCGTCCGCTTTCAGCTGGCGGGCGGTTATGCCCGACACCCCTACGGTCATATCGAACACCTTTACAATGGCGGTATTGATGGAGCCCATGTATTTCTGCACGTTGCCCAACACCATGTTATCGGCACAAATACGGCCCTGCTTGTTGGCCGGCCCGGCCAGGAAGGTCGAAATGGGCTTGCCGGTAATGGGGCTTTCAAATTCGATGGCATCGCCTACGGCATAAATATGGGGGTCGGAGGTCTGCAGGTACTCATTGACCCGGATGCCTTTGGTGACACCGATCTCCAGTCCGGCGCTCACCGCCAGGCGGGTGTCGGGGCGCACGCCAATGGAAAGGATCACTACGTCGGCCTCCAGCGGGTTACCCTTGTTCAGTAAAACACTCAGGCTGTCTCCCACCTGGTCAAAGCCGATCACGGCCGTGTCAGTATACAGATCCACGCCTTTGGAGCGGATATGCTGCTGCACCATAGCGGCCATGGGGTAATCCAGCGGTGCCAGGATATGGCTTTGCATTTCTACGATGGAAACCTGCATGCCCAGCCCATGGAGGCTCTCGGCCATTTCCAGGCCAATAAACCCGCCGCCGATGATCACTGCCTTGCCGTTGGGGAACTGTTGCACATAGGCTTTGATATAGTCAGTGTCGGCTACATTGCGCAGGGTGAAGATACCCCTGCTGCCTATACCCGGCAGGGGAGGGCGCACTGGCTCGGCGCCCGGCGACAGCACCAACTTGTCGTAGCTTTCGGTGTATTCTTCTCCCGTAATAAGGTTTTTGGCTGTTACGGTCTTTTGCGCCGGGTCGATGCCGGTTACTTCGGTACGTACCCGCACGTCGATGGCAAAGCGGCTAGTGAAGCTGGCCGCAGTCTGCACAAACAGCGCATCACGGCTCTTAATGACATCACCTATATAGTAAGGAAGACCACAGTTGGCATAAGAGATATAATCACCTTTCTCAAAGATGATGATCTGGGCTTTTTCGTCCATGCGCCGTAACCTGGCAGCTGTACTGGCTCCACCGGCAACCGCACCAATGATAAGATATTTCATAGTGGCTAAGCATTGATTTTATAGTGCAAAGGAAGGAAGTAGACTCCGCTATTTCTGTGACTTTGGTCACATGCAAACATTACTTCCGGCAAGTGGCAGAGTGGCTGTAGATCCTATTTGGCGGATGCGCAGGGTAGAAATCGAAGCTTAAAAATGGGAGCAGGTGGCTTTCGGGTTCCTATATAGTTCCCGTAAAGGACATTGCATAACCATTGCCCCAATATCATTTGCTGCCTCTTATGAATGAGGCTGGTTATCCCGATTACCTGGGAACCAGTTGTTTGCTGGGCGGCGCTTCTTTGGTGATCTCGAACAGGCCCGTACCCCTGATGGCAGAAAAACCTCCTTTGACATCAATGAGGTTCTTATAACCCCTGGCCCTCAGGATGGAAATAAAGACCATGGAGCGGTAGCCGCCGGCGCAGTATACAAAGTAGGTCGGCTCCTTTTCCAGGTCGTGCATATGGTCGTTGATGTAGTCCAGTTCCATGTTCCCGGCCCCGGCTATGTGTTCATGGGCATACTCGGTTTTGCGGCGAACGTCCAGCACGGTGCCTTTTCCTGTCTTCAGGTGCGCGGCCAGTTCTTCGGGCGTGATCGATTCAATGCTGTCTGTTTCCTTGCCGGCGGCTGTCCAGGCAGCAAAGCCACCCTTCAGGAAACCCAGCGTATGGTCGTAGCCTACGCGGGCCAGGCGGGTAATCACTTCCTCTTCGCGACCCTCATCGGCTACCAGCAGGATTTCCTGGCGGATATCGGGAATCAGCGTGCCCACCCAGGGGGCGAAGTTGCCGTCGAGCCCGATGTTGATTGAGTTGGGAATAAAGCCTTCGGCAAACGCCTGTGCTTCACGGGTGTCCAGGACCAGGGCACCGGTTTCATTGGCGGCAGCTTCAAAGGCCTCGGGGGAGAGGGGCTGCTTTCCACGCTGAAGCACTTTATCAATGCTCTCGTAGCCTTCCTGGTTCATCTGCACATTCATCGGGAAATAGCCCGGCGGCCTGGTCAACCCGGTAGTGACTTCGCGCACAAACTCCACTTTGGTCATATCGGCCCGCAGGGCATAGTTGGTCTGCTTCTGGTGACCGAGCGTGTCGGACGTTTCCTTGCTCATGTTCTTGCCACAGGCACTGCCGGCCCCATGGGCAGGATACACGATAATGTCATCGGCCAGCGGCATTACCTTGCTGCGAAGCGAATCGTATAGTACACCCGCGAGCTCTTCCTGCGTCATATGGGCGGCTGTTTGGGCCAGGTCGGGGCGGCCTACATCCCCAATAAATAAGGTGTCACCAGTGAAAAGGGCCACGTCCTTACCCTTCTCGTCCTTTAGCAGGAAGCAGGTGCTTTCCATCGTATGGCCGGGGGTGTGTAACACCTGGAACGTCACCTGGCCTACCTTGAACTCTTCACCATCCGTGGCGACATGGGCAACAAACCGGGGCCTGGCGGTAGGCCCGTATATGATCGTGGCCCCGGTATGACGGGCCAGGTCCAGGTGACCGGAAACAAAGTCGGCGTGGAAGTGGGTTTCAAACACGTACCTGATCCGGGCTCCCGTCTTTTTTGCTTTTTGAATATAGGGGTTCACCTCGCGTAAAGGATCAATTACAACAGCCTCCCCTTCACTTTCCACGTAGTAAGCACCCTGTGCCAGGCAGCCGGTATAAATTTGCTCAATGATCATGGTACAAATTTTAGCACTAAAAGGATGTTTTGAAGTTGCATCAAATTCCCGACTTTAGCGGTGACGGGGGTCACGACATTTCCTGTAATGCGTCAGGCTTTTGCCCTCCATACAATACTCTGGCCATGAATCATTTAGGATAGAAAGGTGCCTAAAGAAAGCTACTGATGGGCGCTCAAAAATGGCTGTTGGCCCGGCAGGCTCATCCAATAAAAAGCCCCCTGTAGAGACAGGGGGCGGTAGTCTAAAACTACTGCATTGAAAGTTTACGTTTATAACTATAAGTTTAATTCCACAACTAAAAAAGAGGGTCAGATCAGACTCCTGTAAACACAGGTGGTCAGCGTTTTTCTGCAAAAGAAATCTCATTTGCATAGCCAAATTATAAAACTTCTTTGGAACAGG
>DASWYM010000593.1:0-9344 GCA_036404975.1 Chitinophagaceae bacterium | reverse complement strand
TTCAATACTCGAATCGTATGCAAAAAAAAGGCCGCACTTGGCGGCCGTGGAAAAACTGTAGAATAACTTATTCACATTAGTAGGATTTTGCCTTGTGTTGGTTGTCCAACATATAGAACAAGCTCACCTGAAACACCCGGTTCTGCAACTTGTTGGCACCCGAGGCATTGATATTGGATAAGCCATGATTATAACGGCCCTCAATACCCAGTCCTGAGTAGCTTAAATACCCCAATCCTACACCCACACTGGCATCAACCTTCTTCAGGTCTTGCTTGATATCCAGGTCAGCACCTTCGCCGTAATTATCAGCTACTTTACCGTCCAGCAGGAAACCAACCTGGGGACCGGCCTGCAGGCGGAAACCGTTGTCGAACATGTACTGGAACATGACGGGAACATTCAGATAGTTGAGCTTCCATTCAGATGCATTGCTCTTATCCTCAAAACCCTGGTTGGAATAAAGAATTTCGGGCTGGATACCAAAGGAGGGACTTACATGGATATGCGCCAATAAACCGCCATTAAATCCGAGACGGGAACCTTTGTCAAAATCCTGGGGCTGAACGGAAACATTTGCGACATTTAAACCTGCTTTAACTCCAAGCTTTGTGCTTACCTGTGCCATAACCGCTGTACCCACAAACAGAAGGGATACGAATAAACTGACCTTTTTCATAGTTTGCGTTTTGCTCCTTCTAAAAACAAAAAAAAGGCCACAATTTTAAATGGCCTTTAACGTATTGATGTTATGGTAGTTATGTAAAAGTTAATTCATACTCAGGAATGTGTATGTATTTACAAATGAGCTCTTTACAAAACACTGTCACAATGCCATAATATTCCTGACAATCCCCTCACGGGCAAGGCGGCTAACGATTTTCCCAAGTCAAGAATAAGTAATGCGCTTTTACCGGCTCAATAGGCAGCCCTTCTTCCAAAGAAATAACCTAAACCAATACCGAAGTACCGGTTCTTCGTCTCTATGTCGTTATTGGGATCAATGTCGGAGAAACTGTGGTTGTAATGAGCATTAATGAAGAAGCCATTGCTCAACTGGTAACCGGCAATCACATTGGCGCCAAAGTCCAGGCGCTTAAAGTGCCAGGCTTCATCATTTTGATCCACTTCGTCTTCTGTTTTACCATCGAATTTCAGGTCCACATTAAACGGCTCACTCTCACTCTGTCCCGCTGCACTGATAGTATAATCCCCTTCGAACTCCCCGCTGAGTCCAAATCCAATGCTGGGACCAAGACCAATAAAAAATCCGCCTTCTTCCCCCCCGGTGGAATAAACCACGTTCAGTGGTAATTCCAGGTAGACGAGCTTGGCATTACCTTTCAGCCTCTCTGTAACAGGCACACCCTGTATTTCAGCGGTTTCTGATATATCCATCTTACCGCCCTTGCTCAACAGGTTAAGTTGAGGCAGGAAGTTTACGTTCATAGTCAAAGGCACTTGCGCTACAAGACCACCTTTCCAGGAAAACCGGTTATCAAAGTCCAGGTCCTGTCCGTCCTCCGTATTTTTCATGCTGGCACCAATAAGATTACCATGCACGCCAATACTTACCTGTGCCTGGGCAAAAGAAGTGGCGACAACCAGGGCCGTGAGGAACATAATCTTTTTCATATAAATTATTTTAACTATTTAAAGTTACGAAAAAGACACCGCTTCTTTTATTTTAATAACAGGTTATCCCTTATCCTTATACGAAAGCTAAAAAGCGACCAGGACGTATAAAAAAAGGGCCGCTTTGTTGCGGCCCTTTTGAAATGAAAATATCGGTTATTAGAAGTTGTAACCAATAGAGAAGCTTAGGGCTGGCAGCATACCGCTTGCTTTCAGGGCAAAGCTGTTGTCCTCATTGTCCTTATAATTGAACTTCTGGTAGTTTACACCAGCGCCAAGATCAAGAACAAAGCCGCTGTTGTAGATCCACTGGTGACCTACCATAACACCGCCACCGAAAGAAGAGAACTTAATTTCTTCTTTTTCATTCATACCATCATCATACTTCACCTTACCGCTGACAAAGCTCAGGCCGGGAGCACCGTAGAAGCCTTCGGGAGCCGTCTTTGTTTTAGAGAAATACATACGGTACTGGGCACCGGCTCCAAAAGAGCTGTACTTCATACCACCTAACTTAAAGCCACCGAACTGGGGAGCAATCACAAAAGAGCTCTTCTCGTTGATCGCTCTTTCGAAGCCTACGTTGGCGCTACCGAAAATTAAACCCAGCGGGTTTACTTTGATTACATTTTGACCATTACCCTCTTCCTGGGCATTTGCGGTCTGCACACCTAAAAACAGCATAGCTGCGAAAAGTACTTTTCTCATAACTTGTTTTGTGTTTGGTTTTAAATAGGCTGCGAAAAAAGCTAAACATTTGATTAAAACAAAATATTTAATTGCCAAAAAAACACTTATTTCAATAAATAGGTGATAGCACTTATTCCTCATCGTGAGATCACGGTAAAGCAGAGGTGTTTTCACGCAGTAGTTTTACGAAAACCTCCCTTTTTATCTAAATAAAGAGGCCAGTGAGCAATTCACTGGCCTTGTCAAAAAAAAGTATAGTTGCTTAAATACCTTCGCTCTCTCCCAGCATGAACATGTAGCGGTAATCGGTAGCCGGCACAAAAGTTTCCTTGATCGTGCGGGCGCTAAGCCAGCGATAAAGGTTCAGCATTGAGCCGGCCTTATCGTTGGTACCACTGGCACGGGCCCCACCAAAGGGTTGCTGCCCCACCACGGCTCCTGTAGGTTTATCGTTGATGTAGAAGTTCCCGGCAGCATTGCGCAGCTTTTGCGTCGCCTGTTCAATGGCATAACGATCCTGCGCAATGATAGAACCGGTCAGGGCATAGGGCGATGTGCTATCCACCAACTCCAGGGTTTCTTCGAACTTGTTCTCATCATAGAAGTGAACGGTCAGTACAGGCCCAAAGATCTCCTCGCACATCGTTACGTACTTTGGATCGATTGCTTCAATCACGGTTGGGTATACAAAGTAACCCTGGGTCTTCTCGTAAATACCACCCACCAGTATGCGGGCATTGGCATCTTTCTTCGCCCCATCGATATATTTGACAATGCTGTCGAAGCTCTTTTCATCGATCACGGCATTCATGAAGTTGCCGAAATCCTCCACCGTACCGATCTTGAAGCTGTTCACCCCATCGATCAGCAACTGGCGCACCTGGTCGGCCATGTTGGAAGGGATATAAGCACGCGAAGCGGCCGAGCACTTCTGGCCCTGGTATTCAAAAGCGCCGCGCAGCAGGGCCGTAGCCACCACCTGCGGGTCGGCCGTGCGGTGGGCCACCACGAAGTCCTTACCACCGGTCTCCCCCACGATTCGGGGATAGCTGCGGTAGTGGGATATGTTTTCACCAATGGTCTTCCACATGTGGTTGAACACGCCGGTGGAGCCGGTAAAATGCACCCCTGCAAAATCCCGGTGTCCGAAGCATACCTTGCCGATAGTAGGTCCATCCACGTAGATCAGGTTAATCACCCCGTCGGGCAGGCCGGCTTCCTTCAGGATACGCATGAACATCTGGGCCGAGTAGATTTGGGTATGGGCCGCCTTCCACACCACCACGTTGCCGCATAGGGCGGCCGAGGTGGGCAGGTTGCCACCGATTGCGGTAAAGTTGAACGGCGTAATGGCCAGTACAAAGCCCTCCAGCGGGCGCCACTCCAGGCGGTTGTGCATGCCGGGAGCCGATATGGGCTGCTGCTTATAGATCTCGCTCAGGAAGTGCACATTGAAACGCAGGAAATCGATTAGCTCGCAGGCGCTGTCGATCTCGGCCTGGTACACGCTCTTGCTCTGTCCCAGCATAGTAGTCCCGTTCATATAAGGACGGTACTTGGTGGAGATCAGGTCGGCAGCGCGCAGGAAAATACCGGCACGGTTCTCCCAGCTCATGTTGGCCCAGGCCTCGCGGGCTTTCAGCGCCGCTTCTATAGCCTTGTGCACATGGCTTTCATCACCTTCGTGGTAGCGGCCCAGCGTATGGGCTATCTCGTGGGGTGGGTGGAAGGCCTTTTTCTTGCCGGTCCTCACCTCCTCACCTCCTATATACATGGGAATATCGATTTCCTGGCTCTTCAGTTCGGCCAGCACTTCTTTCAGCCGCGCCCGCTCAGGACTTCCGGGAGCATAATGATATACCGGCTCATTGACCGGCATAGGGTATGAAAAATTACCAATATTCATAATAGCGTGTTGATTGTTTAATTAAACGTTTTGCTCCTCTTTTAGCTGCATCAGGTAGGCCTTGATAAAGCCGTCCAGCTCACCATCCATCACCGGCCCGATATTACCCACTTCGTAATCGGTGCGGTGGTCCTTGATCATCTTGTAGGGATGGAACACATAGCTACGGATCTGCGACCCCCACTCGATCTTTTTCTTATTGGCGTTGGCCGCATTTTTCAATTCTTCCCGCTTGCGCAGCTCCTCTTCGTACAGGCGGCTTTTCAGCATCTGCATGGCCTTTTCGCGGTTACCCAGCTGCGTCCGCTCCGTCTGGCAGATCACGACAATGCCGGTTGGAATGTGCGTCAGCATCACCTTGGTCTCCACCTTGTTCACGTTCTGTCCACCGGCGCCCCCGCTTCGTGCGGTTTCCATCTTCACCTCGCTGTCCTTTACTTCAATGTTGATCGTATCGTCCACCAGGGGGTATACGAACACCGAAGCAAACGACGTATGCCGGCGGGCGTTGGAGTCGAAGGGTGAAATACGCACCAGGCGGTGCACCCCGCTTTCGGCCTTCAAAAAGCCGTAGGCAAAAGGCCCGTCAAACTGCAAAGTACAGGTCTTGATGCCGGCCCCGTCGCCGGGCTGCCAGTCCAGTTCTGTTACCTTCCAGCCCTGCTTTTCACCATACATGCGGTACATGCGGGCCAGCATTTCGGACCAGTCCTGGCTCTCCGTACCACCTGCCCCCGAATTGATCTGCAGCACAGCAGGCAATTCATCCTCGGGCTCGTTGAGGGTGCTCTTGAACTCGGCTTCCTCGATCTGCTGTACGGCTTTATCGTAGGCAGCCCTCACGTCCTCTTCGCTCCCCTCTCCTTCTTTCCAGAACTCGAACAGTACGGCAAAGTCCTCCACGGCGGCATTTACCTGCTCGTAGAGGTCTACCCAGTATTCGTTTACCTTGATTTCTTTTAGTATAGAGGTCGCACGCGCATTATCGTCCCAGAAACCGGGCGACAGCGACAGTTGCTTATCATTGGTTATCTTATCACGCCGGTTCCCGACGTCAAAGAAACCTCCTCAGGACCACCACACGGTCCCTCATATCCTTCAATTGTTCTTGTGTCATAGCGGGTGCGAAGATAAGCGGAATTGACTAACCGGAGAAAAGCCCTCTTACGGTTCTTAACGGTCATGAAAATTCATAGCCTCCTCCCCCATACGCCGGTCTCACAGCCTGTCTACGTCCATTAAAAGACCTCTTTAAGCTATATACAAGCCATATTTGAGCCATATATAAGCCATATATAACCCATACCTTTTAAGATATGGCTTATATATGGCTTATATATGGGTTGTATATGGGTTATATATGGGATATACCCCACTTTACCCGGATGTAACCGGAGTGTAGGGAGAGGGTTTGAGAAGGGAAAAATCGCATCAATTGTTGGGGAAGATTGTTGGTATTATAGGCCACCCTCAATGACTTAATGACCCAATGACCTAATGACTTAGCTCGCAGCTGTCAGCTCGTAGCTCGCAGCTTCCCTGCCCTACCTTTGCACAAACGCAGACCATGCGAACCGTCAAAGCAATCCACAAGGCTGTCTACGAGCCCATCGGCAACCTGGTCACCTACAGGGCTATGCCCACTGAGGCTGTTCCCATGAATGCCATTGATCCTTTCATTTTCCTGAACCACCATGGCAGGCAGGAATACCCGCCCCGCAATGGCGGCCTTCCCTTTGGTCCCCACCCCCACCGTGGCTTTGAAACGGTCACCTTTATCATTGAGGGCGACCTGACGCACAAGGATAGCTCCGGCGCCAACAGCGTCATCAGGGCCGGCGGCGTACAGTGGATGACGGCCGGCAGCGGCCTGGTCCACGCCGAGGTTTCCTCCGAAGAATTCAAGGCCCGCGGCGGCCCGCTGGAGATCCTGCAACTGTGGGTGAACCTGCCCGCGAAATACAAGATGGAAGAGCCGAGATACACGGGCCTACAGGAAGACGCCATTCCCAGGACTTCCCTCGATGAAGGAAAGGCTACCCTGCTGGCAGTGTCCGGTAAATGGAATGGGGTGAACGGAGCGGTACAACCGCTGACCGACATTGCCCTGGCGCGCATTGACATGAAAGAAGGCGGCAAAGTTGGCTTTTCCATACCCGCCAATAAGAACATCTTTTTCTACGTAGTACATGGCGAAGTGCAAGTCAACGGCGCGGATGTGGCTATGCACCACCTTGCCCAATTCAACAACGACGGTGATGGCCTGAACATCACGGCCAATACCGATGCTCTTATCCTGCTGGGGCATGCCACCCCTTTTCACGAGCCCTTCATGGCCTTTGGGCCCTTTGTCATGAACACCAGGGAAGAGATCATGCAGGCATATGATGATTACCGTAATGGGAAGTTCGGAAGCGAGCAGGAACTGATGTAAGAGATTTTTTCTGCCGAATGGTACACGTTTACTCCAAAGCTCAGAACTTGCTAATCCGTTCGGTACCGCATAGAATGAACATTCTACACCCCATTGGTCAAATAGAGCAACATATTCCTCGTTCCAACATCATTTCTTTCCTGGGAATGCTACTGTCGCGCTCTTTTAGACAGCGCATCGGCAAAGAGATGGGCTTGAGGACGGATTTTTCCCAAACGGCGCAATCCTTGATGAACCGTATTTAAAGAGGAGTATGAAAAGGATAAGTTGGGGCTGGAAGGTAAAGTACATGATCCTGTTCCTGTGGATCTTTTTATTCAGCTGTAAAGCTCAGCACGCAGAAGAACAGGAAAAGGGAGAGACAGCAAAGAAAGCGGTGGCAGCTTCGGGCTACTTGTGGCAATGGATCCAGGCCGGTGCAGCCGATGGAAAATAATATAACACTCCGCCATAAGAATGATCTTTTAAGAAGTAGAAAACCTCCTGGCAAAAGGAGGTTTTTCTTATGCGTCCCGGTGAAGAAGAGCCACCCGCCGTGGATCACGATGCTTCCCGGCTCGGCTGTTTAGGTTAACAGCGGTTCTCCCGGTCGCGGATATACTCTTCCACTTCCTGCAGGTTAAAGCCTACTTCCTGGATGGCCCGCAACACATCTTCCACAGGCACGCCCAGTTTGCGGTTCATGCGTTCAATCTTGTATTCTTCGGTACCGTGAAAACCAAAGCGGTCGGTGCTGGATACGTAATTATGGATGTTATACATGGGTTAGGCATTTACCATCTTCCACTTTCCAAAAACGTACCAATTGATGAGCCAGCTCAAAAGAGGAAGCCGGTGGGAACAACTTTGTTGCGGGCGAATTTTTTCTGACTCCTTCTGTACACAGGCCTGTTGACCAAGGAGGAACACGGTGGCTCTGGCTCATTAAATTCCCACGCCCGGTTTTTGAACGCGATACGCCTGGTATCCGCTAGCCGGGGGAAAAAATATTTCGTACCTTATAGATACCAAAACCTTTTACAATGAAAAAGTTGCTTTCCTTCCTGGCACCAATGCTCTTCGCTCCCCTTATTCTTTTTGCCCAGAAGCCGGACTACAGAGTGGTCTTCGATCTGACCAGCAAAGATCCTGCAGTGCACCAGACGATCCTGCGTTGGGTCAGCCAGATCACTGCGGAAACGCCGGATGCACAACTGGAAGTGGTTTTTTATGGCGGCTCGCTCGACATGATCCGCAACGACCGCTCTACGTTTACCAGCGAGATCGCCAGCCTTACAAAAAACAATAACGTACACTTTGTGGCTTGCGAGATGGCCCTGAAACGCCACAACATCCAGAAGAGTCAATTGCTTGCCGGTGTAAAGACCGTTCCCGATGGTATATACGAGCTCATTAGCAAGCAAAGGGAGGGTTGGGGCTATATCAAAGTAACCCCCCAATAAACGCCCGAACCTGCTGGCACCGGACGCCCTGCCCGCCATCAGGAAATAAAGGAACGAAAGGGTCTGTCGTGCCTGCTGTCCCTGGTAAATGATTGGACCCCGGAAAAGGAGCCCCTGTCGATTGTTTGGTGGAGATTTCACCCGAAAGCCTTAATATTGAGCTCCAGATTCAATAACCAATGAAATTCATTCCACTTCCACTGATTATGGCAGCAGGGCTGCTCGCCAGCTGCAACTCCAGGCCCGAAGCCAAAGCTTCCACGACACCAACCGATTCTGTTCACCAAGTTACCGTTCCTTCACCGCCTGTTGCTGATACCGTAATGGCCGACGCGGCCACTATGATGGACCGCAAACAGGTGCCCATCCTGTGCTACCACGACATCCGGGAGTGGAGACCCAACGAAAAACTCAGTATGAAGGTGTACACCGTTCCCGTGCAGCGTTTTAAAGACCAGATCAAGCTGCTGGCCGACAGCGGGTATCACTCCATTACTCCCGACGAATATTATAACTACCTGACCAAGGGTGCCGCCCTGCCCGAAAAGCCGGTGATGCTCACCTTTGACGATGGCGATGTAGAACAATACACTATCGGCGCGCAGGAACTAAAGAAGTATGGTTTCAAGGCCACGTTCTTTATCATGACCATTGCCACCGGCAAGCCCAAATACATGAACACTGAACAAATCAAAGCCCTCTCGGATGATGGGCACATCATTGGCTGCCACACCTGGGACCACCACGATGTTCGCAAGTACACCGAAGAAGACTGGGTGAAGCAGGTTGTGGAAACGAAGACTAAATTGGAAGAGATCACCGGCAAGCCGGTAGAGTATTTTGCCTATCCCTTTGGAGCCTGGAACAAGGAAGCCATTCCCCACCTGAAAAAGGCCGGCTATAAAGCGGCCTTCCAGCTGACAGCGAAAAGAGATACTACTGAGCCCTTATTTACTATCCGCCGCATGCTTGCCTCCGGGACCTATGAAGCCCCGGCCCTGCAAAAGTGGATGCGCTCCAACTTTTAAGATCCTTCCTAAACCGTAAAGAAAAAGCCCCGGTGTGATACCGGGGCTTTTTTCATATTAGGGAATTACGCTCTACCGGGCCTGATCGCTTTTTCCGTTTTTGCATCATTGCTGCTCATCTCATCTTCCTGTCCTGTCTCGTATTCATCACCGAAATACTCCCGGTTGTTTACTTTCGTTTCAATGTTCTTATACTGCTCTTTCCCCTG
>DASWYM010000592.1:0-5203 GCA_036404975.1 Chitinophagaceae bacterium | reverse complement strand
AGTGTGTATCCCAAAGTAAAGGGCTTTGTCAAAAAGATCTACGTGGACAGGGGTAGTTTTGTGCGCAAGGGGCAGCTGCTGGCGCTGTTGGAGGCGCCCGAAGTAGGCGCACAATATGCAGCCCGCCGTTCGGCCACCAGCACCACGTACCAAAAGCTCCTGTTCAGCAGGCAGTCGTATCACCGGTTGAGAGAGGCAGCAAAGAAAAACGGCGCTGTGGCTACTATAGAACTGGAAAGGGCTTATGCCCAATACCTGGGAGACAGTGCGGCTTATGCCGGCAGCCGGTCGGAAGCAGCCGTTGCCGGGCAGATGCAAAACTACCTGCGTATCACCGCGCCATTCAGCGGCGTGATCACCGGGCGCTATATTTCAGAAGGAGCCCTGGTGGGCGACCAGGGGGTGAATGGCGCACCGTTTTTTGAACTGGCCCAGCAAAACACACTGCGGCTTGTGGTGGCCATACCGGAAAAGCAGGCCCAATCCCTGGCTGCAGGCACCAGAGCCAGCTTTACGGTAGTGGATTATCCCGGTAAGAACTTTTCCGCCATCCTGTCCCGCAACAGCAGAACCCTGGACTTGTCTTCCCGTTCGGTGGTTGCCGAGTTTGACATACCTAATGCCGCCACGCAACTCAGGGCCGGGCAATATGCCAAAGTGACCGTACAGCTTCAACGGGCACAGCCAACATTGTGGGTGCCGGCAAGCAGCGTGGTACAGGCGCAAACCGGTACGTACGTTCTGAAGAGTGCGAACAACATTGCCAGGCGCGTGCCCGTACAGGTTGGTATTACAAAAGATAGTATTGTAGAAGTATTTGGTAGTCTGGAACAGGGTGATAGGGTCTTGTTAAAAGGTAGCGAGGAAGTGAAGGAAGGAACAAAAATTGAACTTAAATAAAGAGCTAACTTTAAAACAATCAAATGAGCAAAGAAACCGGCCGTAGCAAATCTGCGTTAAGTAAAGTGTGGAACATCTTGTTCTTTGCCCTGCTGATCTTTTTCGTCTTCAGCACCGATGCGAAGTCATGGGTATTAAGGCAATTGGTATCTGTAGGGATATTCAATGCGAAGATTGAAAAAGAACCTGCATCCAGGAGTGCTGCTCCTTCATTTTCCTACTTTGATGCCAGCGGGCAGCAGATGTCTACTGCTGATCTGAAAGGCAAGGTGGTGTTCATCAACTTCTGGGCTACCTGGTGTCCACCCTGCCGCGCCGAGATGCCCTCACTGAATGCCCTGTACAACGAGTTCAAAGGAGATGACCGCTTTGTCTTTTTGTTCGTCAACGAAGACGAGGACGGAACTAAGGCAGATAAGTATTTAAAAGAAAGCGGCTTTAACGTGCCTTTAGTCACGCGTGCAGGTGTAGTCCCGGGTAAACTTTACAGTGGCACCCTGCCTACCACCCTTGTGTTGAACAAGGAAGGATTGGTGGTGTTGAAGCACGAAGGAGTGGCCGGCTACAATACTCCTAAGTTCAAGCTACAATTAAAAAACCTATTGTAGCCTGTTCTTTTAGCAATCAATACACGGAATAAATCAAACAATAATGAATATCAAAGCAATCCTTACGGCAGCCGTTATAGTGACTTCGTTGGCTGCCTGTACCAATGACAACAATAGCGCAGAAGGTACGGAATTCACCACAGAAGTGGAACAGCAAACTACTACTGACAGCCATGCTGCGGAAGCAGCACCTTCGGCACCCGCATTGCCGCCCTTTACCCTGCAAAACGCCCATGGAGAAGCTGTGAACCTGCAAAGCTTCAAGGGGAAGAAAGTATTTGTCAACCTATGGGCTACCTGGTGCCCGCCCTGCCGGGCCGAGATGCCTTCGATCGAGCGGCTGTCCAAACAAGTGGATCCCGCTAAAGTGGCTTTCGTGATGCTGTCGCTGGATGATGATTTTAATAAAGCAAAGAGCTTTGTTCATAAAAAGAAGCTGGATCTTCCTGTTTACTACCCCGGTGAGAACCTCCCGGAACTGTTCAACGTGCAGGGCATACCGGCGACCTTTATTTTCAATGAGAGGGGAGAACTGATCCGGCGCATCGACGGGGGCGAGAAATACGACACGGATAAATACCGGCAACTGCTTAAATAGGACAAAAGCAAGAAGCCCTCTTTCGAGGGCTTCTTTATGAATACACGGTTTGGGTTCAAGCATTTACTTCTTTGGCCAGCAGCTTTTCTTCAATCACCTGCTGGAATACTTTTTTGGGAAACGCACCCGGCTGCATCATCGGGTCGCCGTTGACGGGGATAAACAAAAAGGTGGGGATGCTGGAGATGCCAAACACCGAAGCCAGTTCCATTTCCACTTCCGTATTTACTTTATAGATCACCAGTCGGCCTTCGTATTCCTTTGATAATTCTTCCAAGACCGGGGCCACCATTTTACACGGGGCACACCAGTCGGCATAGAAGTCGATGATCGCAGGAAGCGAGCCCTGGTACTTCCACTCCTGTTCCTGTTCGTAGTTAAATATTTTATCCTTAAAGTCCTGGGTGGTTAATTGTATTGTTGCCATTACTATGCTTTTGTGTAAAACTAATAAAGCCCTTTAGCCTGTACCGTGACCCCGGTCACGCTTAAAAAAGCCTCCTGTGAAAACAGGAGGCGAACCAAAACTAACTGCTTATGAAAAAGCCTTGTATTTATAATTTCTGACCAATCATTTGCAATACATCTGCCTTTCCCTGGTGAAATGAACCTTCAGCTAGTTGTATTGTTTTCTGCCCGCAGGAAAGCATATGAAGGAACTGGAAGTCCGTGCAGATGGTAGGCGCGTCGTAGAGTAGCGCCGGGTCTTTGGGCCCGCCGGAGGTGTTGTGAATTTGTTCTTTGGCAAAAGCCTCCATGACCATATAGCCACCCGACTGCAAGGACCGGTAGACCTCCTGGTGAAATCCTTTGCGTACGGTTTCGGGCAGGTGCACATAGATCAGGGCTACGGCATCATAGAGCTTGCCGGCACGGAAGTCTTCGGCCCTGTGGGTATAATAGTTGATCGAAACGCCCATCTCTTTCGCCCGCTTCAGTGCCTTTTCGCGGGCCACGGGACTAAAATCAAAGGCATCTACCTGCCAGCCTTTCATGGTGGCATAAATAGCGTTCCTGCCTTCTCCTTCGGCCGGAAGCAACAAGGTGCCCGGCTTATGGGTATCGATAAATGCCTTGAAGAAGCGGTTGGGCTCCAGGCCATAGACCGTTTCGTTTTCTGCATAGCGCTCGTCCCAGAATAGGTATTCCATAGCTGCAAAATGCATTTTAGTTGGGAAGCTAACCGTGACCCACATCACGCTCAGCAATTAGTAGGTGCCGATACATACCCGGCTCCTCCACAGCAGTTTTTGGGTGCAACACATCCGCACCTGCGCCAAGGCCCCGGCACTGGCAGTTATACCTGCCACCACGATGAACGTCGTGCCAAAGCCAAAGGCGTCGGCCAGTACGCCCGAAAGGAGCGCCCCGATCACGTAGCCGCTGTCGCGCCAGAAGCGGAAGATGCTCAGCCCCTGGGCCCGTTGGGACGGATGGGTGTTTTCAGCAATCACGGTAAGAAAGTTAGGGTAAACGAGGGCGGTGCCTCCACCCAGCAACACTACCGAGGTAAGGTCCACGTAGAAGCTGCCGGAAAAAGCTACCACCAGTAAAGCCGTGGCCTGCAACAGCATGCCGGCTGTAATGAGTTGCTTTTTGCAGTGAGTGTCACCGAGCTTTCCGGTTACCAGTTGTCCTAACCCCCACACCGCCGGGTAAAGTCCGGCCAGGATGCCTACCTGCGCCAGGTCGTAGCCTTTCTGCAGGAGGAAAAGAGGAAGCAGACCCCACACCACCCCGTCGTTTAAGTTATTTACCAGTCCATTGATGGTCACGCTGCCGAGGTTATGATGCTTAAAGGTGGTCTGCTTCCATAGATTAGTCAGCAGGGGCACGCGGCTGGTCTTGCTTTCGGCGTGTACAAAAGGGGCTGTGTCCTTAACCAGGAAGATGGTTAGCAGCAAGCCTAAGATGGATATGGCCACCCCAGGAAGAAAAGGGAAATAGCTGTAGCCGTAACGGGCGGCAATGCCGGCTGTCATATAAGCGGCCAGGCCCACCGCAAGGTAGCCCGCAAATTCATTGATGCCCATGGCCAGGCCCCTGTTGCGCTCGCCTACGAGGTCAATTTTCATGATCACCGTGGTAGACCAGGCCAGCCCCTGGTTGATGCCCAGCAGGATGTTGGCAGCAATCACCCAGCTCCAGTCGGGTGCATACATCAACAGGAAGGGCACAGGAAGGGCCGCCAGCCATCCTATTGTCAGGATCTTTTTGCGGGTAAAGGACTGCGTTAGCCGACCGGTAAAGAGGTTAAAAAGAGCCTTGGCTGTACCAAAGGCGACAATAAAGCTGAGCAAAGCGGTCTTTTCCGAGAGGCCGAACTTCGTTTCGGCCAGCCCCGGCAGCACCGTGCGTTCCAGGCCCACCATGGCGCCCACAAAGGCATTGATCAGCACCAGGAGCCAGAATTGTTTCCAATTAGTTTTTAATCCCTGCATCGCTTAAAAGAGTCCATGCAAGATGGTACAATTATTTAGTCATCTGCCGTGACTTAAGTCACAGGCCCGCCCGGGGCTGGAAAGATAAAGAGCCCAGGGTCGCCTGCTCACCATAAATAATTCACCATGAGTTACAACATCACTAAAAGAGTAAAAGGCACTTTTGAAAAGACCATCTACAAAGTGACCGAAGAGCTACAGAAAGAAGGTTTTGGCATTCTTACCGAAGTGAACCTGAAAGACAAATTCAAGGAAAAGCTGGATGTCGACTTCCGCAACTACGTGATCCTGGGCGCCTGCAATCCCAAGCTGGCTTACGAAGCCGTGCAGCAGGAGGACAAGATCGGCCTGATGCTGCCCTGCAACGTGCTGGTACAGGAATTCACCGACGGCGAGGTGGAAGTGTCGGCCATCAACCCCATGGCGTCCATTGGCTCGGTAGAGAACGACAAGCTGGAAACAGTCGCTTCGGAAGTGAGTGGAAAGCTGCGCAGGGTCATCAACGCCTTGTAAGCGTAGGCTGGCATGCGAATTACAGGGAAGAGGTGTAAGAAGAATGATAAAGAAAGAACACCCTATCTGCGAAGGTGTCGAGTGGATCGATGTCACGGACCCGACTACGCCTGAAATGCAGGAGATCGCCGATCGCTATCACA
>DASWYM010000591.1:0-8659 GCA_036404975.1 Chitinophagaceae bacterium | reverse complement strand
TTCTCAGGCTCGCTGGTAGTGATCTCTGCATATGCATTACCGATTCTCCAACGAGTACCGGCTGTAATGGGTTTATACTTCTTTAATGCCATGACTTATTTCTTTTTCAACATTCGCGGCTGTTGAAGCCATTCGTTTGTTAACTAATTAGATGTTTGAATACAGATCAATTGTTTCGCCTTCAGCTACGGTAACCATTGCCTTTTTGTAAGCAGGTTTCATACCCTGTACAAAGCCCTTCTTGGTGTAGCGGGTTTTGTTCTTACCAGGAACCACGGCTGTGTTCACATCTATTACGTTTACTCCGTAAAACTCTTCGATCGCTCTTTTAATTTCCAGCTTGTTCGCTTTACGGGCAACCTTGAAAGCAAAACGGCGCAGGCTGTCCTGCTGGGCATTTGCCTTTTCGGTTAAGATTGGTTTTATCAATACTTCAGAGAGTTTCATCTGAATACTTTTTAAAGGTCTTTAATAATTAAGCTGTTGCTTCAGCCTCTTCACCACCTGCAAAAATCTTTGCAGCGCTTTCCGTTAACACTACTACTTCCGAGTTCACCAGGTCGTAGGTATTTACATCGCTCATCAGCGTAGTCAGTACCGAGGGCACGTTGCGCGAAGAGATGTATACGTTGTCGTTGTACTCCGGTACCACGAACATCAGCTTCTTCTCTCCTACTTTCAGGCTGTTCAGGATGTTCATGAAGGTCTTGGTCTTGGGCGCCTCCAGGGTTACATCTTCCACGATCACGATGGCGTTCTCTTTAGCCTTGTGCGACAGGGCCGAGATCTTAGCCAGGTCTTTCACCTTGCGATTCAGCTTAATGTCGTACTTGTGCGGCTTAGGTCCGAAGATGGTACCACCACCCTTGTACAAAGGGTTGCGGATGTTACCCTTACGCGAACCACCGGTACCTTTCTGGCGGTGCAGCTTGCGGCTGGCACCCTGCACTTCGGCACGGGTCTTCACTTTGTGGGTGCCCTGGCGCTGGGCGGCCAGGTATTGCTTCACCGCCAGGTAGATGGCGTGGTCGTTTGGCTCAATGCCAAATATGTCTTCAGGGAGCTCAACAGTTCTGCCTGTTTCTTGTCCTTGTATGTTTAATACTTTCAGTTGCATGATTACTTCTGGATTAAAACGATTGAACCATTGTGGCCTGGAACAGAACCACTTACCAATATGTAGTTTTTGTCGGGGAACACCTTAACGATCTTCAGGCCCTTCACTTTCACCCGGTCAGTTCCCATACGGCCGGCCATGCGCATTCCTTTAAATACACGGCTGGGGTAAGAAGAACCACCGATAGAACCCGGAGCGCGCTGGCGGTCGTGCTGACCGTGCGAAGCCTCACCCACACCAGAAAATCCATGGCGCTTTACCACACCCTGGAAACCCTTTCCTTTGGTGGTACCTACCACATCAACTTTTTCGCCTTCAGCGAAGATGTCTACCGTGATGGTGTCTCCGATATTCTTGTCCTCTGAAAAATTCCTGAATTCCTTTACTGCTTTCTTAGCCGAAGTGTTGGCTTTTGCGAAGTGATTCTTTTCAGCAGCAATAGTGTGCTTTTCTTTCTTGTCGCCATAAGCTACCTGCAGGGCGCTGTAGCCATCTGTTTCTTGCGTCTTAACCTGGGTGACAACGCAGGGACCAGCTTCGATAATGGTGCAAGCCGTTTGCTTGCCGCTTGGATCGAAGATGCTGGTCATCCCAATTTTTTTTCCGATGATTCCTTTCATTTCTTACGGTTTTATCCCCGCAAGGTTGTGCAAGACAGACCCCTGGAATATTGGGTCTTCAATCCTGGTTCATCACCGACCTTTTCCCGATTCGACTCTACAGCCTGGGGAAGTACCGGCGACAAACAAACCTCGAAGGGCTTGTTTATATGTAATACTCACCGCACTTTACGTAATGCGGCAAATGTGTTTATTCAGAGCTCTTTTCCCGCCGGGGCCTTTCCCGGACGATTGAGAGATGACAATTGATTTATAAGAACTACTCTTTTCGTGGCTGCTGCGGCTTCATCCGCAACACCAGCGACTACGCTTTGATTTCCACCTCAACACCAGAAGGCAGGTCCAGCTTCGACAGTGCATCTACTGTTCTGGAAGAAGACGTGTAAATGTCCAGCAAACGCTTGTGCGTGGCTAACTGGAACTGCTCACGGCTCTTCTTGTTCACGTGCGGGGAACGCAATACCGTAAAGATCTTCTTACGGGTAGGCAGGGGAATAGGTCCTGTAACTACCGCTCCTGTGCTGCGAACAGTCTTAACTATTTTCTCTGCTGATTTGTCTACCAGGTTGTGGTCGAAAGACTGTAATTTGATTCTGATTCTCTGTGACATAAGTCCAAACCCATTTTTGGAATGGGAGTGCAAAGGTAAGGGGAGTTTTCTACACAATCAAAAGTTTGTGCGACTTATTTTGTGAAGAAAGGATTAAAGAGAAGGAGTAATGAGTGATCAGTGATGAGTAAATATAGACAAAAAGGATAAAAATCAAGAGACAGAGGAGGAAAAAGAGACCAAAGAGGCTTTTAGGCTTGCTCTCCTGCTTATTTTATTATGTCACTGTCAGCCCCCTACCCCTTCACGGTTGCTGTAGCAGTCCTTTTTTCTGGCAGGCTCCCACTTCTTCCACTCGTACCTGAACCGTACCTGAACCGCTCCTACTCCGCTGCTGAACCGTATCTGAACCGCCTCTATAAGGAACGGTTCAGATACGGCATGGATAAGGAACAGATAAGGCACCAATAAGGCGCAGAGTGCCTTATACTCACTATAGATCTGCTCTAAAGCACCTCTTTTCATTAAAGAAGAGCTTCTGAACCAAAACGTCTACTAGCGGGAGCTATACTACTGGGTACAAGGCAAATCTCATCAATACACCCGGTTCAGCTTCAGGTCCAGTACGGCAAAACCGCCTAGGTTGACGTGTTCCACCCTGATGTGGTGCCGGCCGCCCAACTGCAGACGTACCCTTTTATGGGGTGATTCATCAAAGCTGTGCTTAGAGGGGTTCCATTCGTTGACCACCCGTTTATTGTCCACATACACCCGTACGGCATCATCCCACGTCATACCCAGCTCGTACGTTCCTTGTGGAACCTGCGTGAAACCTGAGGCTATCGTCACAAACTGCTCGTAGCGTGCAGAATCGGTTTTGATGCCACCCCACCAGGCATAGCTCAGCTTGTTGACCTCTTCGGTTTTAAACGGCGGAGTTTTCAGGGCAACGAGCTTGTTGGAGGTGTCGCGGATGGGGTTGGTCATGGAATCCAAGGGATACCAGGCCACGCTGAACGCGATGGGCTGGAAGAACTTCCGGAAGCTGAACCGGTGGGGCTTTCCTGCTGTAATCTTATTGCCGAACTGATCGATAAAAGCAGCCCCAGTATATTCCGCTACGATCTCTATGTCGATGCGGGGCGAATCCATTCTTTGGGCAGAAAACCTGGAAGAGGTGGAGTCGGCCCTTTTGGAGAGGCTGTCCAGCCCTTTTACCGACAGGATCCGCCACTTGCCCCTTGGCCCCAGCACCTCGAACTCCATCGAGCCGGAAGTGTCGGTGGGATTGGTATTCCAGATCAGGGGGTAGCGGAAGTCGTATGGTCCCCATTCGGTCATACGGATCTGGCGGCGGCCGGCCAGCCTCCCTCCTCCCCTGAAGGGATCCTGCGGGTCTTGTATGTCGGGAATCTCGGTGGGAATGTCTTCGGAGAGCTGCAGCACCAGCTGGTCGTTTACGGCCGTATCGAGTCCCGTGACGGTGGAATCCAGCTTGAAGACGGTATCACAGTTGGAGATTCGGTTCTCGAACACCACGATCGAGTCGGTCCGCGATAGGTTAAGGCCTATGGGATGGTTATTAAAGCTGTTGGACACAATTTGGTAACCCTTGCTGCCGGTGGAGCGTTTTTTAGCGTAGCCCCAGTCCGCAGGTTGCCGGTCCCTCCCCCATAGGCGGATCGCTTCTTTGTCGCCGAGGAACAGGTTATGGTGGATGGTATTGCTTTGGCCGTGCTCGATGGCAATGGCGATGCGGTTGTTGCGGAACTGGTTGTCGTTGATGACCGATCCATAGCTATAGCCGCCCCAGATGCCGTGGGTGCACTCATAGATGCGGTTGTGGGTAATGCGGTTGCGGCTGAAGGTCACCTCTATTCCATTGGTAGGCGCGTAAGAGAAGTCGTTTTCGAGCAGCACGTTATCGTTGGAGCCTCCTTCACCTGTATCCATGGTGGTCTGGCCGGCCCACAGGAAAAATCCGTCGCCGCTGTGAGTAGCGGAGTTCTTATAAAAGAGGTTATGGCTGCTTTGCTCGTACACGAGGATACCCGCGCTGTCCTGACCCCGCTGGTACACCCCGTGGCTGTAGCCCCGCACGTTAAAGTTGATCTTATTATATAACACCTTGTTGTGCGAGCTACGGTACATCCCGATGCCAATGCCGGAATTAAAGGAGAAGTCATTATTATAAATAAGGGCACTGTCGCACTCCATCAGCATCAGGCCATTCTGCCCCCCGGTGACGATGGTGCCTTTTATCGTAGCCCGGTCGCAGTTGCGCAGGTACAGGGCCGCCCCGTAGCGCAGCCACTGGTCCGCCTCGTTCCGGTGGTAACTCATCCAGTCCGAAAGGTCCTCCTTCTCGGGGGTACTGGCCAGCCGCTGGCGATAGTTGTACGAGAAGTCGCATCCCTCGATGGTGAGCCCCTCCACGCCGGTGGCATAGATGGCCACCTTATAGCCTTTGGCGATGAGGTTTTTCAGGGTAATGTTCTTCCCGTTGCGCACGTGGATGGCCACGCCGAAGAACTCGTCCGGGGCCTTTTTAGAGTTGCTGCCCGCAAGGACCGCCCCATTAAAGTCGACCACCACGTTGTTGCCTTCAATGATGATGACCGATTTACTAAGAGCTGCCGGTGCATCGAGCCTATAGGTAGCTCTTTTCACTTTAGCGGAGCGCTTGATGACCAGCCCGCTTTTCAGCGCCAGTTCCTGGGCACCCGTTGTAAGAAAGGCAAAGGATAGGAATAATAGGGTCAGTATTTGTTTATACATTGAATTACTTTTGCAGCCATCAATTACAGATCGATAAATTTACTTAATGCCACCAGAAGCCGACATCGTCCTGGAGAAAAAAGCATCCGCCCTGAGTAAAGGCCTCAAGCTCCTACTGAAAATCGTTATTACTGTTCTTTGCTTCTGGTATATTTCTACCAAGATCAACTTTTCCGAAGCGCTGGACTCGATGATGCAGGCCAACTGGTGGTACCTCCTGCTGGCGGTACTATCCTTTATGTTCTCCAAGCTGCTGGCTGCTTTCCGCCTGAACATCAACTTCCGCAACATCAAGATCCGCCTGCCCGAGTGGCGCAATATCAAACTTTACTGGCTGGGGATGTTCTACAACCTGTTTCTCCCCGGCTCCATCAGCGGCGACGCCTATAAAGTAATCATCCTGACACGCAAATTCGGTGCCCCGTACAAGAAGACCACCATGGCGGTGCTGCTTGACCGCTTCAGCGGGTTGCTGGCCTTAGGGGTGATCCTGTCGGTGTATGGCGTGATCGTACTGAAGAACCAGTTGCTGGATGCGGGGCTCATTGCCGCTGCCCTGCTGGCCATTGGGGGCCTGTACGTGGTGGTGCGTTTTATCTTCAAGGACTTCCTGCCCGGCTTCTGGCCCACCTTCCTGTGGGGTATGGGCGTGCAGATCTTCCAGGTGGTGTGTCTTTATTGCGTGCTTTTCTCCCTGAATGTTCCCCTGCACCAGCCCGAGTGGATTTTTATCTTCCTGGTGGCTTCGGTGGTGTCGGTGCTGCCCATCTCGCTGGGCGGCGGACTGGGCACCCGGGAGTTTGTGTTTGTACAAGGCGCTATTTTCTTCGGCCTGGAGCAGCACCTGGGGCTGATCATCTCGCTGTTGTTTTACCTGAGTAACGTCCTCTCTTCGGTATGGGGCGCCTATTTCATCTTCCACGACCCGCTGAAGGAAGACGTGATCTGAGGACATGAGACGTGAAAGGTGAGACGTGAGAGAGGGAAGGTTTATAGTCCATTGTCCATGGTTCATAGCCGTCTGCCACCACACAATGAGACTTTATGGCTGCAAGGTCGTACCGCGTAAAGCATATAGAGTGTAGCTCTCCTATCTTACTATTGGTGGCAATTAAATAGTGCCTGCTTTGCCCCGGCCGCTTACCTTTGTGCCCTTCAAAATCATTATTCCCGGTGCAACAAGACAACGTTTTCGACCGATATTTCTGGCTGCTAATTGGCCTCTCCCTTATCCTGCTGTTTCCTTCCCTGGGCAAAGTTCATCTCTGGATCTACGACGAAGTGCGCAACGCCGAGTGTGCCCGCGAGATGTGGGAACGGGGCGACTGGATCGTGCCTACCTTCAATGGAGGACTAAGGACGCTGAAGCCGCCGCTGCACTACTGGTTCATGTTTGGAGGCTTTGAGCTCTTTGGCGCCACCGAGTGGGGTGCCCGCTTCTTCTCGGCCGTCTTCGGGGTGCTGACCCTGGTGATCACCTACTACTTCACCGCGCGCTACTCCTCGAAGCTGCATGCCTTTGTCTCCGGCTGCGTGCTGCTGGCTTCCACCCACCTGCTGTTCGAGTTCCGCATGTCGGTGCCCGACCCCTACCTGATCTTCTTCAATTCCCTGTCGCTCTTTACGGTCTACGCCTATTTTATAGAAAAAAAGTTCTATTGGCTGCTGATCGGGGCTGTTGCTTTTGGCCTGGGCATCCTGGCCAAAGGACCGGTGGCCCTGGCGCTGCCCGGCCTGGCGCTCCTCTGCTGGCTGATCTGGGAAAAGAGGTGGAAGGCTATCTTCCACTGGCATATCCTGGTAGCGGGCGTGGTGGTGCTGGCGGTAGCCGTTCCCTGGTACCTGCTGGTGCACGAGGCCACCAACGGCGAATGGACACGGGGTTTCTTCCTGGAGCACAACGTGGGACGCTTCTCGGCGCCGATGGAAGGCCACGGAGGCCTGTTTATCGTGGTGCTGCTCTTTGTGCTGCTGGGCATGCTGCCGGCGTCGGCCTTTATCGGCGAGAGCGTGCGCAACTTCCGCGAGCGCTATGACCACTCCTTCCTGCGGATGGCGTTCTGCGTGATGGTGGCGTTCGTGGCGTTTTACAGTGTGTCGGGCACCAAGCTGCCCAACTATCCTATGCCCTGCTATCCATTTGTGGGCATTGTGCTGGGTTATTACATCACCCTCGCACTCGAAGGAAAAGCCCGTACACGGAAATATCCCTTTATCCTATTGCTGGTCATCAATCTTGCCTTGCCCATAGGACTGTATTTTGGCATACAGGGCGAAGTGGAAACCCGCGGCTATGAGGCCAACGCAGTGCTGATCTCGATCCTCACCATCGGGGCCATCGTGTCGCTGGTGCTGTATAACCGGAAGGGTTTCCGCCCGGCGGTCACGAGCCTGCTGGCCTTTTACACCCTTTTTAATATTGTGTTCTTTAATTACCTATACCCTGTCATTTACCAAAACAACCCGCTGACCAAGACCCTTCCCGAGGTCCGGAAATACGACAAGGTGGTAGGCTATAAGCTCTTTCACCCCTCGTTCACCTATTACCTGCCCGAGCGGGTGCAGGAGTTCGACGATACCGCTTCGCTGCAGCAATACCTGCAAACCAACGAAGCCCTGGTGCTGACGCGTGAATCGTACCTGCCGGAACTCCAGGGCTTGCAGCTGGATACGGTCGCCATCCGCCACGATATGTTCGAAACCTCCACTACCGCGCTGATGACCAACCGGAAAAAATAAAGCCGCCCGCACGGGGCGGACGGCTCTTTCATGGTTTAACAGTTGGTATAATTCGCTTATTGTAACTGCAGGGTATCCACGGTAGTCACCACACCGGTGTTCACTACGATGCCCGGCAGGTTGGCAATTTTGTGGGTTGGGGTATCCGAAGGCAGGAATCCCAGTTGATAGGTACCGGCTTCCAGGGCCTTGATCACGTAGCTACCATTCTGGGTCAGGGTGCTGGTAATGGTGTCGTTGGTTCCACGGATAGCGAATACGGTAGTGGGCACGGTGCTGGGTTTTACAAAGCCTTTGATGCTACCGCCGGCGGCTACCAGGGTAGTGCGGATCACGGGCTTCAGCATGTACTTGCCGTTACCGGTTACATTGATCGAGCGGGCGACATCGAAGTCCATTAAGAGTTTGTAGATGATGCCTTCGCTGATATCCTGGTGGATGTTCAGTTTCAGGCCCGACTGCTGCGCGCTGGGGGTTTCCAGTTGGTGCTGCTGTCCGTCGATCACTACATAGTTGTTGGGGCCCAGCACCAGGCGGATCTGCTCTACTTTGCCGGTGTTGATCTCGGCATCCGCCAGCAGGGTATCCTTGTCGTTCACCAGGGTCAGCAGGTCGTAAGAACCACGGTTTACCTGGTTTAGGCTTACCCAGCCCTCCTCGGGATTGGTAGAGTAGTTGATCTTAACATCCTGAACGTCAATGAATACCTGGTCGTAGTCTCCCGGATCATCGGTGAGGTAAACTTGCATTTTAGCTTTATCGTTACCGGTAGAGCCCTCTTTCGTACAGGCATAGAAGGCAAAGGTGGACAGGCCGAGGAGTAGCAGGCTTGCCAGGGTTCGTCTCATTTTCATA
>DASWYM010000590.1:0-11335 GCA_036404975.1 Chitinophagaceae bacterium | reverse complement strand
GGTGAAGCGAAAGAGGTGACTATGAGATACCCTCTACACCTTTCAGGGCTGAAAAAGCCCTCTTTGTTGCAAGGTATGTATGTTATGAACAACCCACAGCAATAACCGAACCGGGTAACGGTCGCCGATTACTCATTCAATGGCCTGGGATAGCCAAACACCGGGGATGTAAACGGGCTTTATAAGCCTGCCGGAAGAGGGCTAATGCACTAGGAGCTGATAAGCAAAGAGGCCACACAAAGTGCGCCCTCTTTGTCTTTACGATTTATCCCTTTTCACGCAATTGCACGGCTATCCGGCGATCGGCGCGGCGCTCTTCGTCTGAGGCTGAGGCATCCACTTTGGCCATGGACGACCCATAGCCTTCGGGTGCCAGTAGCTGAGCGTCGGTGATGCCACCGGCTTTTATAGCGGCCGTTACGGCCTCAGCACGCTCCTGGCTCAACTTTTTGTTGGCGACCTCGTCGCCCACTTTATCGGTGTAGCCGCCTATTTTCACCTTGGCCTTGGGGTAGGCTTTCAGGATAGCCACAATATTAGCGATCTGGGCCTGGCTTTCGGCGGTCAACCGCGCGCTGCCGGTTTCAAAGTTAATATTGTCGAAGTCAAACCACTGGTCCCTGCCTGCCTGGCAGCCCGCATCGTTGAGGCAGTTCACCAGCCGTTCTTCCACACCACCCTGGTAGGCATCCAGCTCGGTATTGTTGGCCAGCCGCACTTTGGTACTTGTCCGGGTAGTAGTGGTAACGGTGGTATCTGTCGTTACGGGTGTGGTATACTGGGTAGTGGTGTCGGTGGTAACGCCCGTAGTTTCCACTTCATCGTTATTGCAGCCCCGGCCCAGGAAATAAATCAAGAGTGCCAGCACTGCCAGGCCAATCAATACAGGCCACAGCCAATTGGTGCGGCGCGGTTCGTCCATCACGGTATGGGTGGTTTCGTGTACGCGTGTGCCGGTAGTGGCAGCAGTACGGGTGCCTGTACCTAACAGGTTGCCCAGGCTTAACCCGGCCGGCAGGGCCGAAAGAATGGCCGCCTTATTACTGGTGAGATAGGAACTGAATGAACTGGCATCCATGTTCCGGTCCCTGGCATGCTGGCCAAGGGCGCCCAGGCTCAGAGGCCCCAAAAGTCCCATTAGCGAATTGACCGAGCCCGTTTTAATACCGGCCCAGGAAGCTATGGTGTTGACCAAGGAATTAAAATTACCTCCAAAGAGGTTGCTTCCCCAGCCACTACTTGCCGTGCTGTCGGCAGTACCTCCGGCAAACAATGTAGCCGAGCTCTCTGCCAGGTTGTGGGTGGCAGCCGCCCTGGCGTCCGACAATAAGCCCTCCGCATCGCCGTTTTCGGCCCTTTGTACATAGCCGGCAAACAAGGCGGGTATGCCCCCGTCAATAGCTTTACGGATGCCTTCACGACTTTCACCCAGGTGGGTAGCGGCCCGTTCTTCTACATCAGGGGTAATAAAACTTCTTACCGTCTCAATAAGGTTAAAGGCCATAGCATTGAATATTTATGGTTAAGAAAAAATGACTGCTATGGGCAGGATTAAGGTGGAGTCTTAGGTATACATAAATTTACTCCATTTACTCCTATAATCATACGCCTTTTCACCCTATGCTATAACCGAACAGCTAATGCATTCATTTGTAGGAAGATATCCGGGTCAGGACAATTAAGCAGGTAGGCTTCTTTTTCCGAATAGCGACACACGCCGGGGGAGTCGCCCTTGTGCCCCTGCATGTCGATGATGACCTGGAAGTGGAGGTGCGGGGGCCAGTGGCCGTTCTCGAAGGGAATACCGAAGTCGGCAATGACATCGCCTCCCTTGACAGTCTGTCCTTCCTGCAGGTTCTTGATCGAGTTGAGGCTCAGGTGGCCATACAGGGTGTGAAAGGAAAAGCCCTCCAACTGGTGGATCAGGATAATGGTCGCACCGTAGTCGCCAAAGCTGTTGTTAAACGCAAAGGAATGTACGATCCCATCCAGCGGCGCCATCACCTTCGTATAGGGAGCACCCCAGATATCAGTGCCCAGGTGCAGGCGGCGGGGCTCGTCCCCTTCCACGGCATCGAACACGCGACTGCGGCTGTAAATGGTGCGGTGCTCGCCGTAGCCCCCGATGCCGTAGCGGGCACCCGCTGCATCCAGCTGTTTATTGATGTACACGGTATAGAGGTCGGTATTGTTCAGGATCTCCGCCGTCAACTCCGTGTTACGCTCCGTAAAGTCCAGTTGCAACAGCTTATCGGCCTGCGGGTCAAAAGGCACTACGGGATGAAAGCTGCTCCTGGACCTACCGGCTATGGCTACAAATTCTTCGTGGGCGGTCATGTGGCAAAACTAGAAAATATGAGTGATGAGTGGGAACGTGAGACGTGAAACGTAAGAGGGGAGTCCAAAGACCATGTTCCATAGCGGGGTCATTGGGTCAATAGACCATTGAGTTAATTGATTTATAGCTGAAAAATAAAAAGGCAAAGCCCGCCAGTTTTATAATGGGGGCTTTGCCAGGTAGAGATGCATTTATTAAACCCGGAGTCCTCAGGCCGGTATTAATTCCAATTCCTCTTGTGCTATAGGAATGCGCTCTTCTCCCGGCGCAGGCTTCTGTGCGCGGACCTCCCCTTTAGGAGGCGGGGGTAGCTGCTCCTCCAGCACCCGGGCAAAGGTCTCGAAGTAAGCGATCACGTCCTGCCGGTTGTTCTTCTGCAGCCAGCGGAAGCCGCCGGGCAAGCGGTCCAGCACGGTTCGATCCTTCAGGTACTCGAGGCAATGGATGTCGGTGGGGGTAAGGCCGATGGCTTCCAGCTTGCCCACCAGCATATAGGCCGGGACGTTCGACACCTCGCAATAGTCCTCGGCAATCTCGGTCCATTCGCCGCGGCCGGTGTGGGCGTATTGGAGGATCTCGTCCTTGTCGAGGTGGGTTACCACCTGCAGCAGGTGGCCACAGTTGCAGGAGCCGTGGTGGCCCCAGGCATAAGGAGCGCCGTCGCGCAGGCGGCCGGCAGCCTGCCGCAGGGCGCCTATCAGGGTTAAATTGGGGTATGCCATTGTGAGTGGTTTTTAAGTGAGACGTCAGACGTGAGACGTGAAAAGTTAAACGTGAAACAAGGAAGAGACACTAATTGTTCTCTACTTCCCACTACTATTCACCGTGAACCCCCTCTCACGTCTCACCTTTCACGTCTCACGCTCCTATTTGTTCCACAAACCGCAATCCACTTTAACGCTGTGCTGGCAATTGCCATAAAATATATTCCCTTTCCCGGCGTTTTTATAGGCTATTGGTGTACGACTTTATGAGAAACAGCTTCCTTCCCCCCATTACCCTCCTCCTTCTGGTGCTCCTTGCAGCTTCTTCCCTTCCGGCCCAACAGGTCACCGGCGTGTGGAAGGGAAAGATCGACCGGCGGCGGGTGGAAGTGAAGATCGTGCAGAACGGCGACTCCCTCACCGGCACTTCCTACTACGGCGATGGGGCCGCTTCCTACCGGCGCTACAGCATCAGGGGCTATTTCGACCCCGCTGACAACAGCGTGGTGTGGTGGGACGACCAGCTCATCGAAAGCAAAGGTGGCCGCGGGCTGCTTGGAGGGAGCAATCCCCTGCTGTCTGTAGCCGACTTTAACTGCCCCGGCGACGGCAAGATGTTCCTCGAAGGAAAAGCCGGCCCCAGGGAAGAGGAAGGCGGCAAAGGCCCCGTGGACCTGACCAAGGTCGAGAACACTTCCTTTCCCGACGAATGGGATTTCGTGATCGACAACTATACCGTGGGCACCAACGATCCTTATATTATCGACAGCGTGGCCCTCGTCTCCAGTACGCCCCGCCGGGTGGAGCCCCGGCAACCGGTGCGCCGCGAGCCCGTGGAAGAGCCCCGGCTACCGGCTCGTCAGCCCGGCATGGTGGTGATTGCCGCACCGCCGGAGCCAAAGCCCGAGCCTAAGGTGGAACCGAAACCGGTCCCCACCCGTCCCCTTTCCATTGAAGAGAAATACACCACCCGCCGCAAGGAAGTGGCCCTGGAGATCCCCCTTACCGGCGACTCCATAGAGTTGCGCTTCTACGACAACGCCCAGGTGGACGGCGACTCCATCACCCTCTTCCTGAACGACCGGATGCTCTTCCAGCACATCCGCCTGACCGAGAAGGCCTATACCATCAAGCTGCCCGTGGAGGAAATGAGCGCTTCCAACGAGCTGACCATGGTGGCGGAAAACCTGGGCACCATACCGCCCAATACTTCCTATATGGTGGCTATTGTAGGCGACAAGCGCTACGAGGCCAAGCTGGCCAGCACCGAGAACAGCAGCGCGGTGATCAGGCTGAGGAAGAATGAGTGATGAGTGGTGAATGATGAGTGGTGAGTGGTGAGTGGTGAGTGAAGACCGTCAAACGTGAATGGTGAATGGTGAATATCATTCTATCAGCAAATTCTTTATTGAACCAAAACTCTTCAAGCCGAGGAGCATTTCTTTCTCGTCTCACGTCTCACCTCTCACGTCTCACGCTTTTATTCACCTCCAACATCCAACCTCCAACTTTCCGTAACTTTATCCTCCCAAAACCCTCCTCCTATGCCACGCACAATTTCTTTGGTTTGCAGTGGTATCTGTATACTGCTTACTACTGCCCTTTCCGGGCAAGCCCTTCTTCCCAAACCTACAACCCAGCGGCAGGTCAGCCGTTCTGTGCTGCAACAACAGCGGGCCTGGAGCCACCGGCAATTGCCCGTCAACCCGGCGCTCTACAATGCGCAGCCAGCTTATTCGGCCGGTCATAGGTTCCCGGACAGGAAATACCTGATGGATTTGCCCACATCCCAGACACCCATGGGCATATCCATCAGGCCAACTTATTCCTTGTATCCCGACTACAGCGCTGCACTCGAAGAAGAAAACTCCTGGCAATTACTCGACCTGTATATGGCTCGCTATAAGGTTTTTTATCCCAGCTGGCCTGCCCAACCCACTTATATAGATCCGGAGGGGAATATAGGATCTATACTGCTGCGCAGCATTATCGAAGCCCGCAGGTCGCCCTCACGCTCTCTCCACAGGCCCCCAAAACGCCCCTGACGCGAGTCTTCCCGGAATCTGTCTTAAGCCCTTATTAAAAGAGGCTTACAATTTGCATTGGTTACTCATATGAGTAGGCCTGCTGATACTGCTCAGTCAAACGAGGCATATGAGTGAAGAAAGCTTTACTATTTACCTGAAAGACTTTCAGATTCTGTATACCGATGCGGACGGGGGGCACCGCTATATTTCAACCAGCATCGATTACAATGGCGGCCGGCGGGCCCTGACCGCCTTCTTTGCCGACAGGGAGGACGAGGAGCGTATAGACGAAACCATACCGGTCATTCTGAAAGGCAACCTGCTGGCCGAAGACGGGGAACATACCCTGCTGCTGATGAATGCCAGCATCGTTATTGAAGAGCCGAGGGAGTAGGAAGTTTAAGGTTTAAAGTTGAAGAGGTTTAAAGTTAGGCTGGTACCACTGGAGGGGATCTAAAGCCCTTCCATAGCGTTCCATGATCTCCGGAGGAGCAAGGTTTGTATATTAGCCGCTCAAGTCGAAAACCATGGATACACAACAGGCGTATAACCACTGGGCCCGGTCCTACGACACGGATGAGAACAAAACACGGGACCTGGAACTGGTGGCCGGCCGGCAGGTACTGGAAGGAGCCGACTTCAGCCGTGTGGTAGAGATTGGTTGCGGCACTGGCAAGAACACTGCCTGGCTGGCTCCCAAAGCAAAAGAAATAACGGCGGTAGACTTCTCCGAAGAGATGATGAACCTTGCCCGCGGGAAAGTGACCTCCCCAAACGTCCGGTTCTTACCCGCCGATATTACCCAACCCTGGAGCTTTGTCACCGCCACCCTGGTCACCTGCAGTCTCGTGCTGGAGCATATCGAGCGGATCGACTTCATCTTTGCCGAAGCGGCTAAGACCCTGGCGCCCGGGGGCCTCCTCTACGTGTGCGAACTGCACCCCTACAAGCAACTGCAGGGCAGCCGGGCTCGCTTCGAGCAGGACGGCCGCACGGTGCACGTGGCGTATTTCGTGCACCACGTCTCCGAATTCTTCCAGGCAGCCACCAAAGCCGGCCTTCAATGCCTCCGCCTCGACGAGTGGTTCGACAGCGATGACCGCACCACTACGCCCCGGCTGGTGTCGTTCCTGTTCCGGAGGTGAATGGTGAGTGGTGAATGGTGAGTAGGTCCTCTACAAGCAAAAAATCTTCAGCAATAAAAAGCCCCCGCATCCGCAGGGGCTTTGTGATTTATAACATATCTGGTGACAGCACGACATTCACCACTCACCATTCACGATCTCACTCACCACTCACCACTCACCTTTCTATCACTTTGATCAGCGTTCCGGCCGCCACCTGGTCGGTCAGGCGCATCCCGTTGAGGATGGCCAGCTCTTCCATGCGGTTATCGGGTACCCTCAGGTTGCGCAGGGCCTGCTGCAGGGTGGTGGCCGACGATACGGTCTTGATGCGCACGCGGTCGGGCTGGCGATTAATTATATTGGGATCCGTCAGCTGGCGGAAGCTCTGCATCGAGTTGGTGAACAGGTTTACGTAGGCATTGAAGTCGTTGATGCTCGACACCCCGATAAGGTGATAGATATTACCGCCGTACTGGATAAAGTAGTTCAAGGTACGCACCGTGGGCGTAGGCTGCTGCTGGGTGACCTGGTCGGCCACTACCGCCAGGGCAGGCAGGCCATTGACGGTCGTTTGCTGCGACTCGCGGGCCTGTAAGCTGAACCGCTGCAGGGCCGCCTGGGCGGCTTCCTGCAGGCTGGAGCCCTGGGCCAGGGTCAGAATCATGAGGGCCTTACCGTTGGGCTCACCCAACTGCACCTGGGTAGGCGAGTTCTGGTACATCCAGCCCGTGGGGGTTGAAAACTGGAACTTCATCACCGGGTGGTAAAACACGTTATTCTCTCGGAAGCCCTGCTTCGGATCCTCGCCATAGATGAGGCCATCGATCCGGCGCAGGTACGAATCACGTCCCACCTGCAGGTTGGTAGCTTTAAGCTGGCTCTGCCATTGGGTAGCCAGTTCATGCACCGTGGTCAGGCGCTCACCCGGGTCGGGGTGGGTCGACAGGAAGCTCGGCAGCTCACCACTGCCGCTCTTCTCGCCCTGGCGCTGCAGGGTGCTGAAGAAGTCGGCCATTTCGTGGGCGTCATACCCGATCTTGGTGGAGTACTCCACGCCCAGGCGGTCCGACTCACGCTCGGCATCGCGGCCAAACTTGAGGAAGAGTAGCCCCAGTCCCTGCGAGGCAGTCTGGGCAAAGTCTGCCAGTTGGGGGGCCAGCACCACACCTGCGATAATACCTATCTGCCCCAGGATCTGGTTGCGCTGCTGCTCCACCGAGTGGCGGGCGGCTACGTGGCCGATCTCGTGGCCCAGCACCCCGGCAAATTCGGCTTCGTTGTTAAAGTGGGCCATGATGCCGCGAGTGAAGTACACATAGCCCCCCGGCACGGCAAAGGCGTTCAAAACTTCAGAATCCACTATGCGGAACTGGTAGTCGAGGTTGGGACGGTGCGAGATGGCGGCCATCTGCTTCCCTTTCTGGGTGATAAAGGCCTGCAGTGCGGCATTCTCGTAAAGGCCATACTGGGCAATAATTTGCGGGTCGGCCTCCTTACCCATGGCAATTTCCTGCTCCTCCGACATGAGCACCACCTGGCGCTTGCCGGTCACCGGGTTGGTAGCACAGGAATTAAAGAGCATAAAAGTGGCTGAGAGACAGCCGATTAAAAGATATCTTTTCATAGTTGAGTACTTTATATGAAATAAAGGGGAACACTCCATTGCTGTTCCGCCCGCATATATGCAACCACAGTGCCAGAGGAGCTGCGAGCTGATAGCTGCGAGCTGCCAGAAGAGAAGAGCGCCCATGTTTTATAGTCCATGGTCCATAGTCGTTTGCCGGCAGGTACCGGTAAAGGTGTTGCGGGAGAAAGGGTCATTTACTAAAAATTAAAGCCGGTCGTTAGAATCTTAATCCACTGCAAAGAAAAAGAAAAGGGCACAGATTGCGGAGGCGAGAGAAGCTGCGAGCTATGAGCTGCGAGCAGGGAAAGTCGCTGTACGCTTTATGTTGTACGAAAGACTATGAGTGATGAGTGATCAGTGATGAGTAGGCGTCCGAGGTAGTGAGCTTTCCAACTGCAGGTCACTGTTGGGTCCTCCTGCCCGTCCGGGTCTCCGTTCTGATGCTGCACCTAAGGAACCGCTTTTCTTCTTTTGTACCCTTTACTACAAACACGCAACTCCTGACGGAGTGGGGTACCTTCAGGGGATCAATGCCGCGTAGCGGTTACCTGTTTGTAACAGATAAGATCCGATGAGGGGAACCCTGCCCCATCAGGGGTTACCTGTAAATTATAGGACGCCCTCTTTCTGTAGGTAAGACTCCGATGCTTTACAGGTATCCCCTCCGGGGGACAGATCTCGCTCCGGCAGGAAGGCTTTAGTGGCGGATGTCCGTATTCCCCAGTACCCCCTCCGCTCGTACTTTGGGAAACCAAGGCGGGGAAATGGAAGAACATTAAAGGTTGAAAGACACAGCTTGCAGCTTTTCTCAATTTTCCAAAAACATCTCCGCCAGCAGCTCGTACGAGCGAAGGCGGTCTTCGAAGGAGAGCGCAATATTGGCCACCATGATCTCCTCGACCCCGTACGCTGCGGCTAAGCCTTCCAGTTGCTCCTTCACCTGCGGCGGCGTGCCCATCACGAAGCGGGGACTATTGGCTTCGATACGCGACAACTCGTAGGGGGTGTGCTCTACTCCCTTCACCTCTTCGTAGGTCACCGGGTCAAAACGGCCTTTTTCCAGTTGCAGGAAGCGGTAGGCGGTGACGGCCCGGTTCTGCGCCACCTTCTCCTCGTCTTCCGAGCAGAACACGAAGATGGCCACCAGGCTCTCGGGCTGCTGCAGGTTGATGGAGGGCTTAAAGCGGTCCTTGTACTGCTGCACTGCCGCGGACCCGCCGTGGGGGTTGATGAAGTGGGCAAAACCGAAGGCCATCCCCAGGTGGGCGGCGAAGATACCGCTCTGCCCGCTGGAGCTCAGGATCCATTGCTGCGGTACGGAGGGAGCTATGGGCGTTGCCTTTACCTTCTCGTGCACCGTCCCCTCTTCCGACAGGTCGTTCAGCCAGGCCTGCAGGTCGAGCAGCTGCTGTACGAAGTCCTTTTCATTGAACTGGTTGGCGGGGTTGAGCACGTAGGCCGTGATGCGGTCGCCGCCGGGGGCGCGGCCCACTCCCAGGTCGATACGGCCGGGGAAGAGGGTTTCCAGCATCCGGAAGTTCTCGGCCACCTTCAGGGCGCTGTAGTGGGGCAGCATCACGCCCCCCGAGCCGATACGGATGCGGGAAGTTTGTCCCGCCAGGTGTGCCATGAGCACTTCGGGGGTAGAGCCCGCCAGCGACGCCGTGCTGTGGTGCTCCGATACCCAGAAGCGGGTATAGCCGAGGTCGTCGGCGAAGCGGGCCAGTTGCACGGTTTCGAGCAGGGCTTCGCGGGCGTTGCTGTCCTTTCGTATAGGTGATTGGTCTAAAACACTCAGGCGCATAGGTTGTGATTGAAGGCTAAGGAAGGCAAAATTAGGTCCATAACACGGTAACCCGGCAAACCGTCCCTGCGGTTAGAGCCTTTCACCAGTCACCAGGCTACCCATAATTCCTCATCCAGTAGCCGGTTCCCTATTCCTAATCCCCAATCCCCAATTTCCATGGACAGCCAGTTCTCCCTGCCTAATCCCTAATTCCCTCCCGATAGCTATCGGGACCCTAATCCCTCCCTCCTGTATTCCCTACATATTCCCTAGATATTCCCTATTAATTCCCTATATATTCCCTATCTACGAGGATAGGGAATTAGATGGGGATATGGTGGAGTGAGGTAGAAATGATGCAGGATTTTGCCTGCCTTATACTCAAAAGTGGGAAGGGCTAATCACCGCTTTTTCCCTGAACGGCACCGGGCGCGCAAGAGCTTCTAACCTTCCGGCGGGCCCTGGGTTCCTCCGGCCGGTGGACGCGGCCAGCGCCTGGCTGCCGGTGAAAGCGGGGGATAGTTTAGCGTTTAGGGTTGGGTGGGATAACGGCTTTGGTTACGGGCTGAGGTCTTTGGCTTAGCGGCAGGGCGAATATTTGCGTTTAACATTACCAGTGCAAAGCCTTCCTTATTCATCAATCAGTTATTATATTAGTGACAGCTTAGTAAGCCTTTCACAGTCTACGCCCTTGTTTACTTTAAAAGCGCTTATTCCCCGAGCTGCTGTTTCTGTTATTAATAATGAAAGATCAACATCATTATTTTATGAAAAAAATTCTTTTACTGCATTTCATTTCCTTACTGATGCTGCAATTGGCAGCCCAAACTAAAACAGTCAATATCCAGGGAATCGTAAAGGATTCGACTGTGAAAAGCATCGAAATAACATATGTGGCAGATGCTCAACTTTCAAAGTGGGAGAATACGAAGTTAAATGTGGTGAATGGGGCCTTTAAAGCTTCCCTACAAATTCCTTTTCCGGTAGAGATAACGATCATATATGGAGATAAGGGCTCCATAAAAAATTATATTGATAATGATACGAAGGTCCTAATTAACACTAATGGGGAGCTGGATATTATCGGCTCGCCTATGCAGGAGGAATATAAAAATGAATTTTTACCTTTTTTTCAATTGAACGATAAAGCCTTCGATTCATTACAATCGTTTTATCAAAGAAATTATCCAAAATACGGTGAAGATTGGCCACAATCAATGCAGGACAGTGCAAAGCTTTTACAAGAAAAATACTATTCCCAAAGAGGTCAGTTATTAGGGGAATACATAAAACGACACCCCAATTCATACGTTGCTTTATGGGATATACATTATTTCGTTGCCCTAAGTCCCGTACATCGATATTTTGATTTCGAAAAATTGTTTTCTTCTTTTTCCTATCCCATGCAGCAGCAATCCTTTATCCCTGTTTTAAAGGAAAAAGTAACGGCCTCTGATAAGATGCAGGTGGGCCAACTATTCCCTGAAGAATTTTTTAAAGGATATGAACCCATACAAAGCAACATCAGGAAGGATAACCAGTATTATTTAATTGATTTTTGGTATAGCCATTGTGCTCCCTGCGCTAAAGGGTTTCCTAAGCTAATAGAGATCTATAATCAGTTTCATGGTAAAGGATTCGATATCGTATCCATTTCGGTGGATAAACACGAAGACAAAGGCGATTATTTAGCAGCCATTAAGAAACATAAACTGGTATGGAACCA
>DASWYM010000589.1:0-4335 GCA_036404975.1 Chitinophagaceae bacterium | reverse complement strand
CTGCGAGGCAATGTTATCGGCATAGTCGGTGCCCTCGCCTTTGCCCTTGGCCCAGTTGATGAGGCTTTGCCGCCCGGCTTCACGCACCTTTTGTTTGTTTTCGTCCAGCATTTCCTGTGGCATCTCCTCCCACATAAAGCGCAGGTCACGCTCCATGGGAATAAAGCGCTGCCCGATGGAGCGTCCTTCCGACAAGTAAACCGGGCCGTCGTAGCCAAAGTTACCGGTCTGGGCCAACTGTTCCCGAATGGGGCTATGAGTCAGGTAACTGGTGGCCACAATGTGCGGAATTACTGCGCCATAAGCCTGGGCAGTTCGCCGCGTCTTGGCCAGATGGATCTCTAAAAAGCTCCGGTGCACGCCCTCCATCTCCACAAAGGGATTGAGGGCCTTGATCACACCGGCGCCCTTGGTCCAGCGGCTGCCCACACCGGCTGCCAGGCTCATCACCGCCACTTTGCCTTTGCGGATAGCTTCTTCGCCTACAGCAGCCGAAGAGAGTTCTTCCAGGTGCACAATATCTTCCTTTTTAACGTCCTCGATCACCGTCTCGGCAGGCAGGCGGTTGCGCGAAAGACCGATGCGGCCCCTTTGCAGGTCGCTGCGGATCTCTTCATGTTGAATGAAGTCGAAGCCATTCTCCCGCTTAATGCGGTCCGCTTTTTCATTCTCCTCTCCCCGGTTGGTTTGCGAAGAAGGATCCGACACATTGAACAGGTTGGACACTATAGTACGTAGCAGCGGATACGACAGGTTGTTGCGCTCGCAGCCGGTGGTGAAATGGTCGATCTCCGCGCGGCGGATATACGATATAGTTGCGGTCTCCCTTCGCACCAATTCCGACACATGAATACCGTAGTACTGCTCGGGCATCAGGGCATCGGCGCCCTGTTTCAGGTTGGCCCAGGTGCCCTTGTGGTTGATGTTCCAGTTATACACTACCGGCTCCATGGCAAAGGGCAACGCTGACGACAGCTCACTTTTTGTTTCGCGCAGCAACTGCAGGATCCGGGACTTGGCTTCTTCATATTTTTCGGGGTTGACAAACATGCCCATGCCGCCGCCCGACATACCACCCAGCATGAGGAATCCGAAGTAGTCGTCCCCGAATTCCTTCTTTGCCCGGGCAATCAGCTGCGCGGTAAAATAAGTAGTGGCCCAGGGGATGATGGTCTTGATAGGGCCATGGAAATTGCGCTCCGTTTGGACACCCAGTTTCTTTATATCGCCTTCCTTGATGGCCGCCAGGATGTTGTCGAAGATGAGATTGGTTTGCTGCCGCGCCGCCCACTCCTTTTCGCCCCTCAGCAGGTATTTTTCGGAGACCATTTCCAGAATAGGACCCACGTTCGACGCCATCCCGCCGTGCATCAGCACCAGCGAATGGGTAATGGCTTCTTCCAGGTCGGGGTGCACTTCTTCGCCCGAAAGCACATGGTGCTTCGGCAGTAAATTGCCCCTGCTGATACCGTACTCCGGATCGCCTTCCTGCGCCAGGGTGCCGCAAATGGCTTTAATGCCCGGCCACACCCCGCCGGAGTCCTGCCAGCCGCCCCCCGATCCGCCGATCCACTCGCCCAGGATGGCCCGGGAAGCTACCAGGCGCCGCTCGACCTCCTGCAGCCCGCCTTCCAGGCTTTGCGTCTGCCCGGTAGCGCGCATCAGCAGCGCAATGATGGAGCCCAGCAGGTTGGTGGACACGGCAAAGCGTGAGCCCTTGGGAATATCGTTCACCTTCGTCACCAGCTCGATACCCATACCCGGTGCCACCATACGGGCCAGAATTTGGGGCAGCGATTGGTTGACACCTTCAAAAGAAGGCGGGATCAACCCCGAGGCAATAACGCCTGCCTTCACAAGGCTGAGGTAGTCGTTTCCAAAATTGAAAAGATCTGCCAAACTATCAATGTCCTTAGTGGTCTTCAGGTCGATAGAAGTAAGGCGCAGCACCGGCTCGGGTATCACGCGCATGTAGCAATTCAGCGGCGGGGTAATGTCCTTATCGCGGCCGTACACGCCCAGGTCAATGGATATGTTGATCACGCGGGCGCCCTCCGGGTAATCCATACCCAGGAAAAAGATATCCGACCAGCCACTGTGGGTCAGATCCATGCGTACCGATGTTTGCTCGTGCAGCACGGGATAGAACAGGGTATCCTCCGCGCGCTCCAGCAACCGGGGGTGAATGCGAATGGGATGCTCCTCCGTATGCCCTACCCTAAACATCCACTGGTTGCCCTTAGTGGAACGCACGCTTTTGCGCACCTGCCCGGCCAGGATCTGGAACGAGAGGTGGTGATAGCTGTCCGCCAGGGCACTGAACAGGTTGGCATTGGGACCATTCTTTTGCAGGTCGCCCAGGAAGGTGTCGATCGCCTGCTCAAAGCGCCGCGACAGCAAGTCGTTGTACCCGGAGTGCGGCACGTGACCAATTGAAGGCACCTGCCCATTTTCCATCAGGAAAAAGCGAAAACCGGCATGCAAAAAAAGGATCGCCCGCACCTTATCGTACAGGCTCGGCGTGCGTTTGCGAAAGCCATCCAGTTCAAGCAGGACCTCCAGTAGCTGGGGTGCTGTCAGCCCACGGCTCATCTCAAAAAAAGAACGGTTACGCTTTATAGGATCTGTCGAAGTGATCGTTTCGATGAAGATGTTCATGTTGCTTAATCTCGCTTCTGCTTTGCGTGTATTAATGGGTAGTGGTAGCGTTGGCTTCGGCCAGCAGTTCCACCAGGGTGGTCAGCGTTTCGTCGTGGGCTTTACCGGCCAGTCCCAGGGCGATCTGCGCGCGCAGCAGCCCATGCTTGCGGCTCAGGTCGTAGCGGTTGCCCTTTACTTCCAGGGCCAGGTACTTTTCCGTTTCGGCCAGTTGCTGCAGTGCAGGGGTAAGCAATACGTTGGAACCGTTAGCCTGCACTTCCTGCTCCAGTAGTGCAAACACCGAAGGAGTAAATACGTGCATACCAAAGAAGCAGAGGTAATAGCCGGCTCTCAGGCCGGGCGTTTGCAGTTCCAGTTCGGCCACGCTCAGCGAGGGCTTTTCGATGATCTTTTCAATCTGGTACACACCTACCTGGTTGGGCAGGTGCTTGCCGGTGAGCGTCCCATAGCGGCTCACCTGGTGCTCGATGGTGGGATTGACCGCCGATACCGAGCACTCCTCGCGCGATGCCAGCTCCAGCAGTTGCGCGGCACACCTCCTGTCTTTTAGATACGACACATAGAGGTAGTCGCCGAGTAGCAGCAGGAAAGACTCGTCTTTCACAAAGTCTTTGGCACAGTGCACCGCGTGGCCGTAGCCCCTGGGTTCTTTCTGCTCCACGAAATGGAGGTGACTGATAAGGTGGTCCACCTTCTCGGCTTCCTCTCGAGCCCAGCCGATGCCTTTGAACGACTTCACCAGGTTCTCGCGCAGGGACGTAAAAGCGCTGATGTACCGCTCGCCGTCGCCGGGCGCACACACCACGCAAATCTCCTCTATCCCCGAGGCAAAGGCCTCTTCGCAGATAATCTGCAGCACCGGCTTGTGCAGCCCGTCGGTATCGATAACAGGAAGCATGGCCTTCTGAATAGTATCGGCCACCGGGTAAAGGCGCTCGCCACGTGCGGCCGCTGTGATCACAGCTTTTCTAATTTTCATCATGGGTTTCTTCGGTCAGTTTTGAAGACGCTAAAAATAGATAAAGATGGACTACCAAAAGATGACGAATAGCGGCACCTTAGGAAAACCAGGCAATAAAGATGATGACGCTAAACAAAAAAGGAGTTACATTTCTGTAACTCCTTCATTTTCGTTGTCGGGAAGACAGGATTCGAACCTGCGACCCCCTGGTCCCAAACCAGGTGCGCTACCGGCCTGCGCTACTTCCCGGGCCCTTCCAGATTCCTACCATATAGTATCGCTCCGGAACTCTTATCTTGGATGCGGTGAGGGCGGGATTCGAACCCGCGATACGGGTTTAAGCCCGTATGACGGTTTAGCAAACCGTTGATTTCAGCCACTCATCCACCTCACCTCCTTTTGCAAGGGCAGCAAAAATAAAGATTTATCCATTACGAACGTAACTATTTGAAAAATATAGTGGGAAATAACCGCAGAACTGAGCGGAGCCGCGAGGGGAAGCCCATAGACCATAGTCCCCGACCGACCCTGCCCGAATGTTCAGGCGGGCGTCCGGGCAGGCATGGTCCATAGCTGTGCCCGAAGACCAGAGTATCATCTGATGCCTGGCTCCCTGCCTAATCCCTAATCCCCAATTCCTAATCCCTACTCATTTCCTCCTGTTCTCATGTACCGAAATTCCCTACATATTCCCTAGACATTCCCTATTAATT
>DASWYM010000588.1:0-4356 GCA_036404975.1 Chitinophagaceae bacterium | reverse complement strand
TGCCGGAACCGCTTTCCTTACAGGGAATCGTTCCTTTCGTCCGCCTGCCGGTTCTCGATCTTTTGTTCGATGCGCTCTTTCAGGTCTTTGGCCTTGGCCTTGGTAGAATCCCACACCTTTTCGGCGGTGGTATCTATCCTGGTTTCCAGTGAGTCCAGCTTACGCTCGGCGGAATCACCTTCATTGTTGCAGGCCACCAGCAAGAGCGCCCCAGCCAACATGCCTGTCCATTTCTTCATAACGGGCGATTAGTCTTTCTTCTCGTTCCTGTTGCCTTCGGCTGTTTCGCTGATTTCTTTATTAGCCGAATCGGTCTTTTCGAACGTATTTTCAACTTTCTCCTGCAGGCTGTCGGTAGCTTCTTTTACGGAATCTACGCGGGCTTCACCTGTAGAGTCGATCTTTTCCATTACGGAGTCCTGGACTTCTTCGGTAGAATCGCCTGCATTATTACAAGCTACCAGGATGACTGCTGCGCTTAATATTCCTAAAAACCTCTTCATAACTAATTTTTAAAGCTTGGAAACGTATTTACTGGGATTAATACCCCTATTTGAAAAAGGTAACCCGGTTCTTTTAAAAAATTTTTTAACCCTTAGATTGGGTTACTATTTTTAGCGTTCGGTATTAAATAGAGACACTTTGAAGGCAGCAGTAAACGAAAAATTGATCCTCCAGGGCTTGGCAAGCAACGACAAGAAGGCAATAGAGACCATTTACAGGGAAAACTACAATATGGTTCAGGCGCTGGTAGTGAACAATAGCGGCAGTGCGGACGATGCCAAGGATATTTTCCAGGAAGCCCTGATCGTACTGTATGAAAAGGTTAAATCGGGGTCCTTTGAACTCAACTGTCAGATCAAAACCTACGTCTATTCAGTAAGCCGGCGGTTATGGTTGAAGCGGTTGATGCACCAAAACCGGCTCCACCTCAACAGTGACAGCCACGAAGAGGCGGTAGCGGTGGAGGACGACCTGGAGGAACACGAGCGCAGGGATACCGAGTTTGTGTTGATGGAGCGGGCGATCAATAGCCTGGGAGAACCCTGTAAAAGCCTGCTGGAAGCTTTTTATATGCAAAAGAAGAGCATGCAGGAAATAGCCTCATCCTTTGGATATACCAACCCGGATAATGCGAAGAACCAGAAGTACAAATGTTTGATGCGCCTGAAGAAACTATTTTTTACTCAATATAAAACTGAATCATAGTGATGGATGACCTTACAATAATGGATGCGGTTGAGCGGTATATCAACGGTCAGATGAATCCTGACGAGCGGGTATACTTTGAGCAATTGCGTAAATCCAATCCGGATATTGATCAGTTAGTGGTAGAGCATACCTTTTTTCTGCACCAGCTAAACCGCTTTGATGAGACAAAGAAGCTCAAGCACCAACTCGACGATATTCACATCGACCTGGCCGAAAAAGGCCTCATCAGGTCCACTAAGCTCAAAGGCAGGGCAAAAGTGGTATACCTGGTCAACCGTTATAAGAAGACGGCCGCTATTGCTGCCTCTATTGCCGGCATTACGGCCCTGACCATGAGTGCCCTGATCTGGTCGGTTTCGCCCGTAAAGCAGCAGGGCAGTGAACTGAAAGGCCTCAGCCGCCAGATCGACGCGCTGAAGACCCAGAACCAGCGGCAGAACCAGGAGATCATTAATATTAAGCAGAACATCTATGCGGTTCCCACCATTACGTATAAAACCGGGGGTACGGGCTTCCTCATCGATGCCAAAGGTTACCTCGTGACCAATGCGCACGTAATCGAGAAGGCTACCAACATTGCCGTACAGCACTCCAATGGTAAGGATTATACGGCTAAGGCTGTATTCGTGGACAAGGCCCGTGACCTCGCCATCCTGAAGATCGAAGACGAGAACTTCAAGGCGCCCTCATCTTTGCCCTACTCGATCAAAAAGTCCTCGGCAGACATAGCCGAGCCCGTATATACCCTGGGCTTCCCCCGCAACGAGATCGTCTATGGCGAAGGGTACCTGGCCGCCAGGACCGGCTACAACGGCGATACGCTGACCTGCCAGATCGCCATTGCTGCCAACCCCGGCAACAGCGGGGGACCAATCCTGAACCGTAATGGAGAAGTGGTGGGCATCCTGAGTGGCCGCCAGGTGAGCGTGGAAGGGGCGGTATTCGCCACCCAGTCAAAGTACATCCACCAGGCGCTGAGCCAACTACAGAAGGATACCTCCTTTGGTAAAATAAAATTACCTGCTACGTCGTCGCTGAGAGGCGTGGACCGACAGCAGCAGGTAAAGAAAGTAAGTGATTACGTGTATATGGTCAAAGTAAGCTAGGAAACGGGAAACATGAGAAGCGAGACGTCAAACGGGAGACTAGCTACTCATTTCTACCACAACTTACCCGGATAAGCTCCTTCGTTCACCAACTTGTTGATGCTCTCGGTAACCACGGGAGCATCTTCTTTATAGGTCACTCCAAACCACTGGGCCGAAGTGGGGATCACCTTGATCACCCCCCGCTTCGAACGAATGAACTGGTCGGCGGTATGGGGGATCAGGAATTCTGCCTTCGGATCGTTGATGTGCTGGTTGAGGAATTTCTGGAATTCTTCTTCCAGGAAGGGGAACAGCGAGGGATGGAAGCACCAGAAGTTCATCGATGCCTTCGTATCTTCCGGTACCGCCTGAGTGGAGCCATCAGGATTCTCATACACCATCTCCCCTTCTTTGCGGTACAGCTTTACGCGCTCGTTGATGGCTACCAGGTTGTTGTTTTCGTCCACCTCGCACACACCCCGGCTTACCGAACCATGCTCCGAAAGGGTCTTGTTCAACGAGTAGCCGATGAGGGCATACACATCCTCCCGGCACTCATTCACCAGGAAGTCGTTGGCCTTCTGAAAGCCATCGCTGCCGTAGAAGTCATCGGCATTGATCACCGCAAAGGGCTCGTTCACCGCCTCGCGGGCGCAAAGGATGGCGTGCGAGGTGCCCCAGGGCTTCTTCCGATCAGCCGGCACGCTGTGGCTGCCCAGGTAGGCGTCCATATCCTGGAACACATACTCGGTCTGTATCCTGCCCTGCAGCTTGGGCTCGAAAATATTCTTGAAGTCTTCCGCAAAATCCTTACGGATTATAAAGACCACCTTTCCAAAGCCAGCCTTGATCGCATCGTATATGGAGTAGTCCATAATAGTTTCCCCCCCGGGGCCAAACTGCTGGATCTGCTTCATGCTTCCGTACCTTGATGCCATTCCTGCAGCCATGATCACTAGTGTAGGTTTCATACTTCTTTATTTAATTGGGTGCGAAAATAATAAATTCGTTCCCGCCAATGATTTCTTTACGGTTCTCCGATATCAGGGTTGACTCTATAAAAAACCTGTACCAACAGCAAGCTGTGGAGGTGGAGGTGCTGCGGCTCGACCGGCTTCACCCCGGCGTATCGGGCAACAAATGGTTCAAGCTGAAGGAATACCTCGCCGATATGAATGAGAAGGGCCAAAAGGTGCTCCTCACGTTTGGCGGCGCTTTTTCCAACCATATAGCGGCTACGGCGGCGGCCTGCAAAGAGAGCGGCCTGCGCTGCATCGGGGTCATTCGTGGAGAAAGGGCCCCTACCCTTTCCGCGACCCTGCAGGGGGCAGAGGTTGACGGCATGGACCTCTATTTTACCTCCCGCGAAGTCTTCAAAACAAAGGATATCCCCCAGGCAGTGTGGGAACACTACACCCGGGAGGATGTATATATCATTAATGAAGGCGGCTATGGGATAAAAGGCCGAGAAGGCGCGGAAAGCATCCTGGACCATTGCCCCCTCGAGCGCTACACCCATATCGTGACCGCCTGCGGCACCGGCACCACCCTGGCAGGGCTGGCAGCGGCCGCCCTTCCCGGGCAAAGCATTATCGGCGTACCCGTGCTGAAGAACTATACAGCCATGGAAAGCGAGGTCAATGCGCTCCTGCCGCCGGCCCTGCACTCGCGCTTCACCCTTTTTCACCACTACCATTTCGGTGGCTATGCCAAGTGCCCCCCTGAACTGATCCGGTTTATGAACCGGTGGTATGAAGAAACCGGTATTCCTTCGGATTTTGTGTATACAGGCAAGCTCTTTCATGCAGTTGACGACCTGGTACGGAAAGGCTATTTCCCGCCCGGCAGCCGCCTCCTGGTAATCCACAGCGGCGGCCTCCAGGGGAATGCTTCCCTGCCCAAGGGAACGTTAATATTCCCCTAGTTTTTACCCCTCTCAGCTATATTTGCACCTATCTGTTCACCGTCAGCAACTCTGTCTTTATGAAGAAATGGTTTCGTTTCGTGTGGTTGGGCATTTTCCTGCTCACTGGCTCCGCTTCCTTCGCCCAGGACA
>DASWYM010000587.1:0-25904 GCA_036404975.1 Chitinophagaceae bacterium | reverse complement strand
AATGTTATGGCTATAAATCTCATCGAGACTGTCAGGAACTTCATTACGCCGGAACTGCTTGATCGTGCTTCCTCGCACCTGGGAGAAAGCCGCGAAGGCGTTGAAAAAGCAATCGCTGCAGGAATTCCTGCGCTGTTTGCGGGCTATGTGCACCGTGCCGATCACGGCGAGGCCCCCGCGCTGCTGGCCGAGGCGAAGGAGGCCGCCACTCACGACCTGGCGCAGACCTCGGGCACCCTGTTTATGGGCGGGGTCTCCGACCAGCCTACCGGTGCCGGCTGGGGCAGCAACCTGGTGGGCGGAAACTTTAGCGCTCTTAACGGGGCTATTGCTTCCCATGCAGGTATCAAGCCCGGTTCGGGTACTTCGCTGCTGACCTTGCTGGCCCCCCTGACCATGGGCACGCTGGGACAGTACGCCATCGATAACAACTGGGACGCCGACGGGCTCGCTTCTTTCCTGAAGGCTCAAAAGTCTTCTATCCTGACGGCTGTGCCGCAGGACCTGCACATTGACCGCCTGCTCGGTGCCAAACAACACCACGCCGCTGCCGTTCCGCAGGGCCATGCCCACCAGGCCGGCCACGAGATGGCGCGCAAGCAGCCGAAGACCTACTGGCTGTGGATCGTGCTGCTGTTGCTGGCTATTGCCGCCCTGCTGGTTTACCTCTATACCCGCAACGGAGAAGAAGAAGCCCCTGGTGTAGCGCCGGCTACTACGGATACGACTGCATGGTATCGTGCGCCTGTGGACGCAGGTCCTGCTGCCGTTTAAGGCCCCTGTAAATAAGTGCCCGGAGGCTGGTCTTACTATAAAGCGGGAGGCTGCCCGGCTCCCACCCTCCTTTATTGCGGAAAAGGCAGGATAACCCTCATGTCTTTATACGACGGAGATCAGGTAAGGGAAGCGGTAAAGGCCGTACATTTATGCTGCCAATACGTTCCTACATCAGACCGCCCTTTAGTTCTTACCCATAGCAACGTGTATCTATTCAATCACCATAAACCCTTCATGCTATGGCCACAAATCTCATAGAAACCGTAAAAAGCTCTTTTACTCCCGATGTGGTGGACCGTGCTTCCGCCCGCTTGGGCGAAAGCCCCGAAGGCATCCGTAAAGCGGTGGATGGAGGCGTGCCGATGGTGTTTGCCGGCCTGGTCTACCGCTCCGAACATGGAGGCGCCAATGCTTTACTGAGTGACGCCCACCAGGCTGCCAACCATCACCTGCCCGGGAGTCCCGCCACCCTGTTTACCGGCGCCAGTAACGAGATGGCTACAGGCAATGGCTGGGCCAATGGCCTTTTTGGTGGAGCTTTCACTGCCATCACCAAAAGCCTGGCATCCTTTGCCGGCATAAAGACCGCCTCGGCCAACACCTTACTCAATCTGCTGACCCCCTTAAGCCTTCGCGCAGTAGGCGACCACGCCCTGGAGAATAACTTCACCGACGGGGGGCTGAGTGCGTTCCTATCGGAGCAGAAGTCCTCTATCGCGGCTGCCCTGCCGGCCGGGACCTCAATGGGCCGTCTCTTTGAGGAGGGCGGGGATCATGCTGCCTTCGCCACCGTACGCGGCCACGTGCCACTGACGGCCGAGCGCCCGTTGCGCGTGGTGCCCTCCACCATCTGGTGGGTGCTGCTGGTCATAGCGGTACTGGGTATTATTGCCTACCTCGTAGGCCGTTAACCTAAAGAGATTTCCTTCCTGGCAAATAGTGTCCGCCGTAAAGCAGCGGACACTATTGTGCATTCGGCTATCGTAACCGGAAGGCTGAAAAGCCGGTATAGGCTTGCAGCTTGTAGCTTGCAGCTTCTCTATTTCACTACTTTGATATTAAACATGGGCGTGCCGGTAGCTTGCCAGATCTGCGCCCACAGCGGCACAAAGGATTCGGTGAGGCGGGCGGACCTGATGTCGCCCAGGTCCAGCAGGTCGTCGGGTGTCCAATGAAAGTTATCGACGAGGAAGTGCTTCACCTGGTTTTTGGCGTTGGCGTCGTTGCCGCAGATAAACAGGGTGTGGGCCCCCTTGTTCACCAGCCGGGCATCGACCATCAGCTCGTGGTTTACCGTGTTGAGGGTCTTTACCACGTAGGCATGGGGGAGGGCTGCCTGGATCGCCTCACCGAGGGACGTGTCGCGGTATTTCTCCAGGATGCGGGGCGGCATGCCCTGCGAGAAGTCGAGCGGGTTGGTGATGTCCACAACGATCTTGCCATCGAGGTGGCCCCGGTCGAAGGTGTTGATGGCTTCCAGGGCGTGCTCGCCGTTGAGGGCCAGGAACACCAGGTCGCCGTAAATGGCGGCATCTTCAAAGGAACCCTCGTTGGCATTGTTGCCACCTTTCTTTTTCCATTTCACGGCCTGCTCATTACCCGCCTTACGGCTGCCCATCAGTACAAAATGTCCATTTTTGATAAGGGCAGAACCGATGTGTTCGCCCACTGCCCCGGTACCCAAGATGCCTATTTTCATAGCGGTATCCCGCAAAAAAATTGGGCCATGAGAGGCTGATGGTTCATGGCTGATGGTCTATGGAAATACAACGGGAAGGATGAGTAATGAGTGATGAGTTATGAGTGGGTTACCGGATTGGGCTTGCAGCTTGTAGCTTGTGGCTTGCAGCTTCCTTAATTAAGGTTCTTTTTAGTCTTTTAATGCTAAAATTCTTGGGAAAAAGCAGTACTTTTACCGACCAAGAAGATCTATGAGCAATCCAAATTTAGTATCAGGAAAAGATACCCTCACCTCTGCCGATAAGGAGTTTGAGAACAATATACGGCCTACGGAGATGGAGGATTTCTCCGGCCAGCCGCAGATCATCGAAAACCTCCGCATCTTTATCAAGGCCGCCAAGATCAGGGGCGAGGCTCTGGACCATGTGCTCTTTCACGGCCCCCCGGGACTGGGTAAGACCACCCTTTCGCGTATCGTGGCCAACGAGATGGGCGTGAACATCAAGGAAACCTCGGGCCCGGTGATCGAAAAGCCCGGCGACCTGGCGGGCCTGCTGACGAACCTGCAGCCTTCCGATGTGCTCTTTATCGATGAGATCCACCGCCTCAGCACGGTCGTGGAAGAGTACCTCTACTCGGCCATGGAAGACTATAAGATCGATATCATGATCGATAGCGGTCCCAATGCCCGTAGCATACAGATCAACCTGAATCCCTTTACCCTTATTGGCGCCACCACCCGCAGCGGCCTGCTCACCGCGCCCCTGCTGTCACGCTTTGCCATTAAGAACCGCCTGGAGTATTATGATGCTAAGACCCTACAGAAGATCATCCTGCGCGCGGCCGATATCCTGAAGGCTTCCATTACGTCGGAAGCTGCCGGTGAGATCGCCCGCCGCAGCCGGGGTACCCCCCGTATCGCCAATGGCCTGCTGCGCCGGGTGCGCGACTTTGCCCAGGTGCTCAACGACGGGCAGATTGACATAGGCATTACCCAGCACAGCCTGAAAGCCCTGAACGTGGACGAGCACGGGCTGGACGAGATGGATAACCGTATCCTGCTGTCGATCATCGAAAAGTTCAAGGGAGGCCCTGTAGGCATCAGCACCATAGCCACCTCAGTAGGCGAGGAGCCCGGCACGCTGGAGGAAGTATACGAGCCCTTCCTCATTCAGGAAGGCTTTATCAAGCGCACCCCCCGCGGCCGCGAAGCCACCGACAAGGCTTACCAGCACCTGGGCAAGATACCGCCGGCCTATGGCGCTACGGGAACCCTGTTTGGTATGTAAATCCCCAGCCCCTGGAGGGGAGGACCTGTGCACAAATCCGTCTTATACTTAGTCAAAAAATAAAAGCCCTCAGTGCACTACTGAGGGCTTTGTTTTATTAAGCATTTCAATTACCAGCTCCGTCTCATGTTTCACGGCCAAGCCTTGTGCGTTAGCCTCTCCCCTTTAGGGGTTGGGGGTGGTATTCTGCACCACCAGGCGGAAGCCGTTACCGTGGATGTTCACGATCTCGATATTCGGATCGTCCCTCAGGTACTTACGCAGCTTGGCAATGTACACATCCATACTGCGGCCGTTGAAGTAGGTGTCGCTGCCCCAGATGCGTTTCAGGGCCTGCTCGCGCGGCAGGAGGTCGTTCATGTGCTCGCTGAGCATCTTGAGCAGCTCGTTCTCTTTCGGAGAGAGGGTCTGCGTTTTACCGGCGTGGGAAAGCTCCCGCAGCTTGGGGTTGAAGTGGTAGGAGGCCAGGTCGTATTCCTTGTTCTCCGACTCCTTGTTCAATTCCTCGTTGCGTTTGAGGATGGCTTTGATCTTATGCAATAGCACTTCGCTGTCGAAGGGCTTGGTGATATAATCGTCGGCACCCAGCTTGTAGCCCTGGATAATGTCTTCCTTCATGGTCTTGGCACTCAGGAAAAACAGGGGCACGTCGGGGTTGATATCGCGTATTTCTTCTGCCAGGGTGAAGCCGTCCATATTGGGCATCATCACATCCAGCAGGCAAAGGTCGAACTGTTCGCGCTGGAAAGCGGCCAGGCCCAGGCGGCCGTCGCGCTCCAGGGTAACATCGTAATCATTGAGTTCCAGGTAATTCTTCAGTACACTTCCTAAGTTCGGATCATCCTCGCATAATAAAATTTTAGCTTTCTTTCCGTCCATATAATGGGTTTTATAGTTCTATAAAATTAAGTATTCCTGTGTAAACACCCAGCCTTTCCTATTTCTGCAAAAACATTACCACTGTTACCTTTGCATTTATTTTCGGTTAATCATGCGTATTACTCCAGACAATAAACTCCAGAAGCTCATCATCATCGGTGATCGCGTACTCATTCGTACCACTAAGCCCAATGAACGCACAGAAACGGGCCTGTACCTGCCGCCCGGTGTGCAGGAAAAGGAAAAGGTGCAGCAGGGATATGTCATCAAGACCGGCCCGGGCTACGTAGTGCCCATCCCGGCGGAAGAGGAATCGTGGAAGGGGGCCGAAGAGCAGGTGCGATACATTCCCCTGCAGGCCCGCGAAGGCGACCTGGCGATCTTCCTGCTCAGTGGCGCCACCGAGGTGATCTACCAGGGCGAGAAGTACTTTATCGTGCCGCAAAGCGCCATCCTGATGCTGGAAAGGGAAGAAGACCTATAGGGAAGCTGTTAGCTGATAGCTTCTAGCTGCTAGCCATGCACCTGGTTAGTCAGTAAGTCATTGGGTCATTAGGTCATCTGGGCTCCAAAAGACAATGGAGCAGGGAGCTGCTCCATTAGTACTTTCCTTTTTGCTCCAGACTCCAGACTCCAGACTATAAACTCCCGACTCTAATAGAATACCGTCACGGTGCCTTTGCGGGTGATGACCTCGCCCGAGGAGCATTCCATTTCCGCTAGATACACATAGGTGCCTAAGGGTACCGGCACGTCCTTATACCGGCCGTCCCACCCGGCCGCGCGGTCGTGGATAGCGAAGTTGCGGCGCTCGAAGACGATCTCGCCCCAGCGGTTGTAGATGCGCAGGTGGCGGATGGTGTTCACCCCGCTGCCCAGGATATAGAATACATCGTTTTTGCCATCCCGGTTGGGTGTAAAGCCATCGGGTATGTGCACATTGGAAGGCGCGCACTCCAGCTTGAGGGTCACCGTATCGGTGGTGGCGCAGCCATAGGCGTTCTTTGCTTCTACCACGTAGGCCGTTTGCATGCGCGGGGTGGCCAGTGGCGAAGGACAGGCGCTGCAGCTTAGGTGGTCTGCCGGCGACCACAGCCAGCCGGTGATGTCCCCAGAGCCGGTAGCCTGGAGCTGGTAGGGAACACCACCCGGGACCTCCACGTCGGGACCTGCCGACACCGTGGGCCGCGGTTGCACATCCACCCGTACGGCTACCGTATCGGTAAAGCAGTTGTGCGCGTCATAGCCTACTACTTTGTAGAGCGTGCTGCTCAACGGTGCTGCCGTAGGATTGGCGATCGCGGGATTGTTCAGGCCGGCGGTATTGTCGATCCAGCGGTAGGAGGTAGCGCCTGTGGCGGCCAACTGCACGCTTTTACCTTCACAGATATAGGTGTCGGCCGTAGCCTTCACATCGATGCGCGGGGCTACCCTGATGGCCACTGAGTCGGTGCGGGAGCAGCCGTGTTCGGTAGTCACCTGCACTTTGTAAGTCGTGTGGGACAGCGGTGAGGCTACCGGGTTGGCCACGGCACTGTTGTTCAATCCTGCAGCAGGTGTCCAGGCGTAGGTCGAGCCGCCGGCTGCGGAGAGCTGCAGCGAACTGCCTTCGCACAGTAGGGCCTGCCTTGTGTTCATCGTCACTACCGGTTTGGGGTGTACGGTGAGGGTATGGAAGGCTGTGTCATAGCAACCCCCATTATTGAGCACCAGTTGTACGGTGTAGGTGGCAGGAGTGGGGTACACCTGGGCAGGTGTGGCTTGGCCCGTTGCCGTATTCCCGTTGCCAAAGGTCCATTTCCACTGCAGGTTTCCTGCTACGGATGATGCGCCATTGAATTGCACCGTTCCTCCTTCACAGGTCTGCCCATCGCCGGTGATGGTGCCCTTTGCTGTTGGCAGCACCGTCACGGTTTCGGAAGTCTCTTTCATGCACCCATAGGGAGACGTCACTTTCAGCCGCACGGTGTAGGTGCCGGGGGTGGTATAGCTGAAGGGAGCGTTCTTTACGTTGGCCGTGTCGGCAGGGTTGCCGGTACCAAAGTCCCAATGATAAGTAAGCGGCTTTTGCAGGCGGTCGGCCGCCAGGCTGGCCACATCAGCCGTGAAGGGCACCAGCACCGCATCGCACAGGACCGAAGGGATGCCTTTGATGGCCGTGCGCAGGTCATCTACCACCACCGGTTCTGCCAGTTCGCTGGCCGTTCGGCAGCCCTTCTCATCGCGCACGATCAGTCTGGGGTAGTAGACGCCTGGCTTCGGGTAGTTGTAGGAGGTGGGGGTGCTTTGGGTGCCCGACACGGTGCCATCGCCAAAGTCCCAGGTATAGGCCGATATGTTCTGGCCGCCCGCCTGCAGGCTTACATTCAGGGAGTTGCAGCCCTGCAGCGGGTCGGCTGCCAGTTGTGCGGTCGGCGCCTTCACCACCACCGAGTCGACATAGGTGCCGGTCAGGCCGTTATAGCCGTAGGTGTACAGCGTGATCCGGTACGTGCCGGGTTTGTTATAGGTGTGCGAAGGATAGTAAACATTCTCAGAAACGGTGCCGTCGCCGAAGTCCCACTTCAGCCGGGTAAAGCCCACCGACAGGTTGTTGATGCGCACCATCAACGGGGGACAGGAAGAAGCCGTAAGATAAGTGGTGCTGAACGTAAAGGCTGTTTGGAAATCCTTTACGTAGATCACCTGCCGGGCCGTATCGGCGCAGGGCAGCGAAGGATCGGTAGCGATCAGCGTTACCGTATCGGTGCCGGGAGCAGTGTACTTGTTGGAACCCTGGTAATTCGTCGACGTTGCCCCATCTCCATAATTCCATAAGTAGCTGACGGAGTTACTGAACCAGGAAGTTGTATTGTTGTAGAAGGTAACGGTGGTATTCAGCGGCACATTGGGCACAAAGAGTCCTGAAGCAGTAAAAGACGCCTTGGGGCCGCGGGCATTAGCTGTCTGTGTGGCCGTGGTCGTACAGCCGGTGGCATCGGTCACGGTCAGACGCACGGGGTAAGTGCCCGGGTTGACGTATAGGTGGGTGACCGTGCCCCCGCTGGTGCGGGTCTCGGTTTGGCCGTCGCCAAAGTCCCATTGCCAGGTGCGCAGCACCGTGGTAGTCACACTCTTCGAGGTGTCCTCGAAAGTAAAGGGTGATTTATAGCAAAGGTTATTGGTGGCAATCTTGTAGCCTGCCACCGGGCCGTTCACCTTCAGGTCGATGTAGTTGGTGGTATCCGCACATCCTGAGGGGTTGCTGATGACGGCCCTCAGTTTGGTAGTGCCCGCCTGGAACTGCTGCATCACGCCCGTGTAGGTCGCGTACCGCCAGCCTATGGATCCATACATATTGCCGCTGAAGGCGGCACCGTTCTCGTGCTCGAATTTCTGGGTATAGTACTGGCCCCATTCAGAGTTGTTGGCATAGGGGTTAGTCTCCAGGCCACCAATCTGCACATTGATACTTTCGTTGGCGCAGATCTCCGGCTTGTTGGCCGTTAGTACCGGCTGCTGCTTCAGCAGGACCTTTACAAACTCGGTATCGTAAAGGGTGCAGTTGGGCCCCTGGCCCATCAGCGTCACCGAGTACACGCCGGTACGCGTATAGGTATGCTTTATTTCCCTGACACTGGTATCAAGGGGAATAGAAGTGCCGTCGCCAAAGTTCCAGGTGCCACTGCTGATGCGGAGCAAGTCGTAGGTGAAGGCTACTTCACCACGTGTGCCATTGCAGGTAGTTTGTCCTGGGTTGACCCGGACATAGGATGGCAGTGGATTGACATAGATTTCTTTTTCTGCCGTGTCGGCGCAGTGACCTATGGTATTGATAAAGCGCACCCAATACTTTCCTGTATCGGGATAGTGATGCACCGGGTTGGCATAGCCCCACCAGTCCTTCACCCCGTCGCCGTACTCCCACTTCCAGGAGTCGGAAAAGTTGGAGCGGTCCGACAACTGCACACCGAGGGTATTGCCGCAGGGCACGGAATAAACAAAGTCGGCCTGGGGCTTGTCCCACACCCGAACGCTATAGTACACCCTACCGGTGCAGCCCGCATCGGTGGTGTAGTCCAGCGTTACGGCATAAGAGCCCACCCTATTGTAGGTATGCCGGGGATTGGCTTCCGTCGACGTAGTGCCGTCGCCCAGGTTCCAGCTATAGGTTGTAATAGGCTGGTTCGTATTGGCCATAAAGGTCATGGTCAGCGAGTCGCAGTCGTAGTTGCCGCGGGTGCTGCTGGTGTAGTTGTAGCCGATGGTCACCGAAGGACGGGTAATGTTCAACGTCTTCGAGGTGCTCATCGTGCACCCGGCTGCATTGGTCACCGTCAGGTAAACGGTGTAGTAGCCATCAGTGGGGAAGTGGTACGATGCCGTTTGCGTCGTAGCGATCGTGCCGCCATAGTACGATACGCTCCACTGCCACTTCACGGCACCTTTAGTAGTATCACGGAACTGTACAGTCACCGGTGATCCGCACACCCCGCCATAGTCCACCACGAAGCCTTTCAGGTCAGGCAGGTCGTTTACGGTAATGGTTCTAGTAACCGTCTCTTTGCAGGTGCCAAAGGTATTGGTCAGCTTTACGGTCTGCTGCCCGGGCACCGGAAAGGAGCGCCATACCTGGCCGGACCAGTTATAGGTAGTGCCGTCGGCAAACTCCCACTGTGAGGCGGAAGGCTGCACCGAGCTCCGGCTGCGGAAGGTGACGGAGTTGTCCTTGCAGATGAGCGCCGGTACTTCGATGTCGCTGTTGTAGGCCACCAGGTCTTCCACTTTAATGGTTTTGGTCACCGTGTCCTTGCAGGCATTATAGGTGTTGATCAGCGTTACACTGTAGGTTCCCGCTGTAGGATACACATGGCTGGTGCTGTAGGTGGAGCTGGAGGTTCCTCCATCGCCAAACGTCCACCGGCTGCTGTTGGCATACAGGTACGAAGTGCTGTTGAAGCGCACCTCGCGGCACAGGTTCTGGTTGGTGAAGTCGGTATTGAAGTAAGCGGCATTCACCTGTACCGGACTACTGGTTACCGAGCAGCCATCGGTATTGGTGACAGTCACCCTGGCCCCATAAACGCCCTTGCGGGTATATACCTTCGAGGGGGCTTTTTCGGTAGAGCGCGTGCCGTCGCCAAAGTCCCACGAGTAGCTCAGGGCGCCGGGGCCCGTGCTGTTGTTGGAGAACTGTACGGTTTCTTCCAACGAGCACAGTAAGGCCTTGTCGGGCGTTATGACGGGGTTGATCGCAGGCAGCACTTCTAGGGCTTCAGGCTTGTTAATGCTGCTGTGGCAGCCATACGAGTTGGTCACGGTAAGGCTTACGGTAGGTTTCTGCTCATAACTATAGGAATGGCTCATGGAGGAACCCCAACCCTGGGCGGTTTGCCCGTCGCCAAAGTCCCAGTAGTAGTTGGTGATATAGCCGTCACCGGGAGCCGCCTGTACAGTAAAGGAGGCCGGAGCGGGTAAACATACTTTCGCTGAAGAGGAAGCAAAGTCCACGGTGGGCTTTTTGTACACCGTTACCGTTGCCGTCTTCGTGGAGGTTTGGGTGCCGTCCGTCACCGTTAAGGTAATCGTATAGACCTTTTCTTCGCGGTAGATGGCCCCGGGGTCACGCAGGGTGGAGGAATTGCCGTTGCCCAGGTCCCACAGGAAAGTGGCATTGGCGGAAGCGCCGGTAGTGGCATTGGTAAAAGCGATATCGAGTGGTGAGCAGCCCCCGCTCTTATTAAGCCGGAAGTCGGCACGCAGTTGCGCTTCTGCCGGGAGGGTTATCAGCAGGATACAGAGAAACAGAGCGCACCGGGCTAGGAGCCCGATCGCAGTTAGTTTGGTCATACAGTAGAGAATTAACGGGAAGAGCGCCTTATTTCACCTGTTATCCGGCCCCTTTCTGCTCACAAGATACAACCAAAAGAAGGTTTTTGCAAGAAAGTGAGCCATTAATATTGGCTCCTAACTGCTTAACTATCATCCTGTAACGTATTTTTTACGCAAGTATGTTAGCGGCTCTTTATACTCCGTTTGGGGGAGCAGTCCTGTAGTTATTGCGTACCTGCCTGTCTACAGTCAACTTTGGACTTGATGGTCGTCATATTGAAGCATTTTATATGTATTAACTTTAAGACATAAAACTTGCGATTATGAGACAGCTGCTTTACCTACTGCTCCTGCTGTCCGTATCCTCTATTCCTGTATCAGGTCTTCCGCAGGCACCTACACTTCTTGATCCGAAAACACAGCCACAGTTTGTTAATCCCCTGCCGGTTCCGGGCGTCCTTGATGGCCGCAACGGCGGCACTTTTGAAATCTCCATTACCCAGTTCCGGCAAAACCTGGGACTGGTAAACCCGGCAACGGGCCAGCCGATGGAGACGACCGTATGGGGCTACAATGGCACTTACCCGGGGCCTACCATAGTGGCCCAGAAAGGCGTGCCCATTGATGTTTTCTGGCGCAACAACCTGGTGGACCAAGCCGGCCAGCCCCTGCCGCACCTGCTGCCGGTGGATGAAAGCCTGCACTGGGCCTTTTCGGGAGAATCCAATTGGGAGTCTTATGGGGTGCCCATTGTTACCCACGTGCATGGGGGGCTGAACGAATCGGCCAGCGACGGCCTGCCCGAGTCCTGGTATACGCCCGGCTTTACCCGTAAGGGGCCTTATTTCATCAAGGGCCAGCAGGAACCTTACCACTACCGCAACGAGCAGGAGGCTGCCACCATCTGGTACCACGATCATGCCCTTGGCATTACGCGGTTGAACGTGTATGCAGGGCTGGCCGGTTTTTACGTGATGACCGATGATAACGAAATGGCATTGCAGGAGGCCAACCACTTGCCCAAAGGCCCCTACGACATCGGCCTGGCCATCCAAGACCGCATGTTCTATAGTAACGGGGAATTATACTATCCCTCTATGAACGGAGAAGAAGAAGAGGAAGAAATGGAAGGTCCCAGCCATATGCCCGAGTTCTTTGGCGACTTTATCCTGGTGAACGGCAAGACCTGGCCGGTGCTGGATGTAGAGCCCAGGCAGTACCGGTTCCGTATCCTTAACGGGTCGGATTCCCGGTTTTATAACCTGTTCCTTTCTTCGGGCCAGCAATTCATCCAAATAGGAACCGACAATGGACTATTGCCTGCCCCGGTTTCTTCCAATAGGATCCTTATTGGCACCGGCGAGCGGATAGATGTTGTTCTTGATTTCTCCGACCCGGCGCTTTGGGGACAAACGATTATCCTGCAGAACAATGCCCATACGCCCTTTCCCAAAGGCTCAGCGGCCAACCCGCTGACCACCGGGAAAGTTATGGCTTTCCGGGTGAACCAGCCGCTGGATACGGAATACCCGCGTACCGCCCTTCCTGCATCGTTTCGCCCGGCTATCGATCCCCTGACCACTACCGCCGAGCCCCGCAAGCTGCTCCTGTTTGAAGGAACGGATGAGCTGGGGCGGCTGAAAGCTATGCTGGGTACGGTAGGCGATGCAGATGACGAAGAGGACGAGTATGGCCCGATGGGCTGGATGGACCCCATAACCGAGAACCCCGCCCTGAACAGCACCGAGATCTGGGAGATCTACAACACCACCGCCGATGCCCACACCATTCACCTGCACATGGTTCATATGCAGTTGCTCTCCCGGCAAAGATTCATGGCCCGCCCTGCGAGGGAGGATGGCAAACTGAGGGAATCCGACATCCGCCTCCTGGGCAATCCTAAAGAGCCCGGTCCCGAAGAAAAAGGATGGAAAGACACCTATATCATGTATCCCGGCGAGGTCACCCGCATTATTACCCGTTTTGGTATCCCGGGACTTTCGGTCTGGCACTGCCACATTCTTTCCCACGAGGACCACGAGATGATGCGGCCCTACTTTATCGGGACCATGCCGGAAGATCATATGGATAGCCATATTACTAAGGTTACCGAAGCCACACCCGAACTGGAAAAAGAGCTCCGGTTGCGCATGCTGCCCAACCCGTTCAATACGGACCTGAAGGTTCAGCTACAGCTGCCCCGCTCTTCGTCGCTGAGCGTGGCTATTTATGATGCCACCGGGCGACGCATCCAGCAGGTATTCAGCGGCAGGCGCGATGCCGGTCTGCAACAGTTCAGTGTCGACGGCAGCCGGTGGAGCAATGGCGCTTACTTCTGCGAGATCGTAGTGGACGGAAAGCGCATGGTGCGCAAACTCACCCTGCAAAAGTAACAAGACACCAACTCCATAAAAAGGCAGCCCCCGGGCTGCCTTTTTATGTCCGGTTCGCGAAAGGCCGCTGAAACCTCTGCTATGAGATAAAGCTACGAGTTACGAGTTGCGAGCTTCTGGTTGTAGTTCCCGGTAAGTTGAATAGGAAAGGACCCAAATCCCATGTTCTGCCGAAGGAACTACCTAATCCCTAATCCCAAGTCCCTAATCCCTGTCCCTGCCAAGAGTCAGTCTTTGTGCTGCCCGCTGTCATAAGAAAGCCTCATAAGGTGTGGTACCTTACTAAGAGAAATCAATCACTCATTATAAAAACTCAGTATTATGAAAAAGTATTTGTTCCTTTTAGTAATGCTGGCCTTCAACGCTGCCATGGCACAGTCATGGACGAAGAACTTTGATTATGTAGATGATTTCCACGGCGGGCTGGCCAAAGTAGAAAAGGGCGGTAAAATAGGCTACGTCGATGAAAAAGGCAAGATCGTAGTACCAATCACTTATACCGACGGGCTGCCCTTCTCCGAAGGCATGGCTGCCGTAAAAGGGGATGCCAAGTGGGGTTATATCGACAGCACCGGTGCCCTGGTCGTTCCTATACAATATTGCGAAGCCTATTCCTACAGCGAAGGACTGGCGAAAGTTGAGCGTAAAACCTGGCTGGGCTTTATCGACAGGAGCGGCAAGGAAGTTATCGAGCTGAAGTATAAAGGTGCCGGCGTGTTCCACGACGGCCTCGCTCCCGTATGCAACGACAAACAACTCTGGGGCTTTATCGATAGGAGCGGCAAGGAAGTCATCTCCTTCCGCTACATGTTTGCCAACACCTTCGATGGTGGTACGGCCCGCGTGATGCGCGACGGTAAGTGGGTAGAAATAGACAGGACCGGTAAGGTAGTACGCGTAGAAAAATAAGCGCGAAATGAGCTCAAAGACACGTCCCCGGGAAATTGCTTCCCGGGGCGTTTGCTACGGGTGATACGGATAAAGGCAGCCGGCCACTACACATTGTGTAATGACCGGCTGCCTTTTTTATGCTCTTGCTTCTAGTTCTTCCCGATCCTGCCTGGCAGGATATCACTTTAGATGAGAGCAATAAAAGTATAGCCCATCAGTGAAGTGGCGGGCGTTAAGGTATGGAGCTTAGTGAAGAGACAAGAAAAGCCTCCCTGTTGCCGGGACGGGATGCCCGCGGGCAGTAACAGTCACCGGGTGTAAAAGCCCGGCACTGATCTCAGGGACAAGGCAAAGTCTCCGTTGCTTATTTATGCACCTTGTGGGGTGCTTCTTTTTCCATGCTCTTGCCGATAAAGTAACCGGCCAGGGCGCCCACAATGGCACCAATGGCCAGTACAACGGCATTATTTCCTGTGGCGAAATAGGCAATGATCAGTCCGAAAACTCCCATCATAATGGCCCAGAAGGTGCGGCCATCGGTGCGTTCTTTGGGAGGGGAGGGTGGATTCTTTGCGTAGTGATGTTGTCCGGGTCGTCTGCGGCTTGATGGCATACGTTAGTTTTTTGATAAGTTACTACATTTTTGACAAAGAAGCCCTCGCTAGGAGGGTTTCTTTGCGGTGGTATTAGCTTCAAGCAACTGGAAGAACTGGTCCAGCTCCGGCAGGATCACGATACGGGTGCGGCGGTTGGCCGACTTGCCTGCCACAGAGTCGTTAGGCTGCAGGGGCAGGTATTCGCCACGGCCGCCGGCGGTCATCCGCTTCGGATCTATGTTGAACCGGGTTTGCAGGAGGCGCACCACCGAGGTGGCCCGCTTCACGCTCAAGTCCCAGTTGTCCTGAATACAGTTGTTGCGGATGGGCACATTGTCGGTGTGTCCTTCCACCATAAACTCGATGTTGGGCTGGTTGTTCAGCACCTGGGCCACTTTGCCCAGCACCTCCATCGCCCGGTCGCTTACGTCGTAGCTGCCGGTCTTGAACAGCATTTTGTCGGAGATGGAAATGAACACAACGCCTTTCTCTACCTTGATCTCTATATCCGAGTCGTCCACGTTGCCCAATGCCCCTTTGAGGTTCATCACCAGGGCCATGTTCAGCGAGTCCTTACGGTCCATGGCCTGCTGCAGGGTCTGGATGTAGGCGTCCTTGGCGCCGATGTTGTCGAGCGACTTTTTGATGCTCTCGGCCTGTGAACCCGAGATCACGGAGAGGTCTTTCAACTGGTTAAGGATGGTGTTGTTGTTCTCTTTCAGGTACTCGGCCTGCTTGTTGGCCCCGGCCAGCTCGGTTTCCAGCTGGGCGCGGCGGCGGGCGGCTTCGGCCACTTCGTCGCGGCACTTGGCCAGGTCGGTCTGTACCTGGGTGTAATAGGTGTTGAGCTGTGCGTATTTAGCCTGTTCATCTTTCAGGCGCTTGGCGGAAACGCAGGAGGTAAGAGTGGCGGCTGAAAGAACAATGGCCAGAACGTTGATTGCTTTCATATCCCGTTGGTTTAAGTGAAGAAAAGGGTTTCACAGGGCCATGAAGCTACTCTTGTCGCAGAGCAAAGGTAAGAATCTTACTCATGTGCCTTCCTGATGGAGGTCATTGGAAAAACAGCCACTGCACTCCTTAACCGAAAGGCTTCCTAAACAAAAAGCAGGCTTCGTGCCTGCTCCAGAGTATCATAAACTGTACCATTGTGGGGGAGGGATTAGGAATTGGGGATTAGGAATTAGGAGGTTTAATACACGAATGAGTACGAATTACACGAAATCTTCAAGGCAGAGAACCTCCGGTGTAGATTGATTCACAGGGTTATTGAGTTCCGGGAAAAGAAGAGAGGCCTTCCTCCCGGAGGCCTCCAATGACTCAATGACTTAATGACTTTTCTCTGCTAGAAGCTAGCAGCTAACAGCTAGAAGCTCCTGCTTGCAGCTTCTCTTACCCCACATTCACTCTTTCAAACTCCCCGGTCTGCTTGTTCTTGCGCACGTTGGAGCCGTCGAAGTACATGCCGTTCATGGCTACGTACACGCCTTTGGGAAGGGCTTGCACGAAGGCCAGGGCACTACCCAGGTTGAACAGCCCGTCCGAAGAGCCAAACTTATAGGGGATCATCGCGCCGGTGAGCACAATGGTCTTGTTTTTCACCCGCTCCGCCAGCAGGCGTGCCGTGTCCGACATCGTATCGGTGCCGTGGGTGATGATGATCTGCTCTTCGTCACACTCTTCGCAGTGGCGCGCAATGAGGTCGCGGTCCATATCGGTCATTTCGAGCGAGTCGATCATCATCAGGGTGCGGATGTCCACATGCACGCGGCAGCGCCCCAGCTTCAGCATCTCGGGCAGGTGGGTGTCCTGGAAAAAGAGCTGGCCGGTGATCTCGTTATATTCCTTATCGAAGGTGCCGCCGGTAACAAATATGCGTATGTTCATATAGTGCCAATTGCGGCAAATGTAAGCACCTCCTCCTAATCCCTAATTCCTAATTCCTTCTCAATCTATCTCTTCTCCCCGGTGACGGCCATGATCGGCGCGCGGTCTATATACTGGATCATACGGTCCACTTTCCCGTCAGCATTGAAATGGTAATCGGTGTGTACCCAGCCGGAGAGGGTTTTGCCGTTTTTGTACTTCGTGTTGAACTGGTGCCAGTTAAGCAGCCACACGCCTGGTAGGTCCACTTCCTGCTGGGGCTTGTTCACCTTTATGGGTAGCCAGATATCGCTCTCCAGGTCAATGGACTCCACTACATCGGTGCGGCGGGTCGTCCAATAGTTGATAATGGCTTGTTTGCCCGCCAGCGAGTCGCCGTTCGACCATTGCAGCACGGCGTTGTCGGCAAACATACCGGCCCAGCCCTGGATGTTGCCGGTCTCGAACATGACGGAGTGGCGCTGGCCTATCTCTACATACTTCGTCTCCGCAAACTCTGCCGACCCATCGGCCATGCCGAATTTTAATTCGTCCGATTCTCCCTTTCCTTCGGCGGTGCGGGTCTTGCAGCTAAGCAGCAGAACAGGGGCGAGGAGTGCAATGAGTAAGCATCTCATGGTAGAACATTTAATGGTGAAGGAATTGAAGGGCAGGACGCCTTTATAGAGGGGATCAAAAGTCTTCAGGGAGACGGTAGTGTAAAGGTAGGCAATGATTGGATGAGGCCATTTGGGAATTTGACCGCCGGTGGCCAAAAGTGGCGGCCGCCCTAAGATGGCTTCCACCGGGGGGATGCCCGGTAAAGAACAATAGCGTTTTCAGCGCCCTCCCGGGGTGGTTCCGAATACTTCCCAACAATGGTTCGATCTTCTTCCGACCATGTCCCGACCCTTTAAAGAGTCGAAGCATGGTCGGCACATCGTCGGGGCATGGTCGGGACATCCTCGGAACATCCCCCTCTTTGTGCAGGAGGGATTAGGAATTAGGAATTGGGGATTAGGCGGGATCAAGAACATGAAAAGACACGCAGGTCTTCAGACACGGCTATGGACCATGGACTATGGACCATGTACCTTCTGCTCGCAGCTCTTAGCTCAAAGCTCGCAGCTCCTCTCCCGCCTGCCGTTTCCCGTCTCGCGTTTCTGGCGTAGTTTTGCGGCGACGATTATATACCTATATGAGTTATCAACCACAGAACAATATCCGCATCGTAACAGCCGCCTCGCTTTTTGACGGGCACGATGCCGCTATCAATATCATGCGCCGTATCCTGCAAAGCAAGGGCGCGGAGATTATCCACCTGGGCCACAACCGCAGCGTGCTCGAGATCGTGGAAGCCGCCATCGAGGAAGACGCCCAGGGCATCGCCATCACCTCCTACCAGGGCGGGCACGTGGAGTTTTTTAAGTACATGAAGGACCTGCTGGACGAAAACGGCTGCAGCCATATCAAGATCTTCGGCGGCGGCGGCGGTACCATCCTGCCGCAGGAAATAAAGGAACTGCACGACTACGGCATTACCCGCATTTACTCGCCCGACGACGGCCGCCATATGGGCCTCGAAGGCATGATCGAAGACGTGATCCGCCAGTGCGACTTCACCCTCAACGGCAATGGCCAATACAGCAAGCCTATGACCCTGGGCGAGCTGAAGGACGTGCGCCGGGTGGCCCGCCTGATTACCAATGCCGAGAATGGACAAGGGAATGGAGAAGGGGAGAAGCCTGCTGTCACTATCCCGGTGCTGGGCATTACGGGCACAGGCGGGGCCGGTAAATCCTCGGTGACGGACGAGATCGTGCGCCGCTACCTCAATGCCTTTGGCGACAGGACCATTGCGGTGATCTCGGTCGACCCCTCGAAGAAGAAAACCGGGGGTGCCCTGCTGGGCGATCGCATCCGGATGAACTCCATCTCTTCCCCAAGAGCCTATATGCGCTCGCTGGCTACCCGCGAGAGCGACAAGGCCCTGAGCGAGTACGTGCAGGAAGCCATCGATATCTGCCGGGCGGCGGGCTTCGACTTTATTATCCTGGAATCGGCCGGGGTGGGACAGAGCGACGCCTCCATCCTGGACTACTGCGACGTGAGCCTCTACGTGATGACGCCCGAATATGGGGCCGCTTCCCAACTGGAGAAGATCAACATGCTCGACTATGCCGACGTGGTCGCTATCAATAAGTTCGACAAGGCCGGCGCGCTCGACGCCCTGCACGACGTGCGCAAGCAATACAAGCGCAACCACCAGCTGTGGACAGCTAAGGACGAAGAGCTGCCGGTGGTGGGCACCATTGCCGCGCAGTTTAATGACGCGGGGGTGAACGAGCTCTTCGAAAAGATCATGGTGGCGGTGGAGCAAAAGACCGGGGTGCAGTTTGGCTCCGTAGAGCTGCACGCCCACACGAAGGACACGTCGAGCAAATCACAGATCATCCCGCCCAAGCGCGTGCGCTACCTTTCCGAAATCTCGGAGAACAACCGCTCCTACGACCGCTGGGTGGACGAGCAGTGCGCCATCGCTTCCAGGCTCTACCAGGTCAACGGGGTGATCGGTGAAAAAGAGGTCAGCGACCTGCCCGAGCTGAAGGCCCTGCGCGACCGTTTCGAAGACGGGCTGCACCCCGAGTGCCAGAAGCTCATAAAGCAATGGCCCGAAGTGGTGAAGAAATATACCTCCGAAGTGTTCGAGTACCAGGTGCGCGATAAAGTGATCCGCCAGGAGTTGACTACCACGTCGCTGAGTGGTACCAAAATTCCCAAAGTGGTGCTGCCTAAGTATAAGGACTGGGGCGATATCCTGCGCTGGCAGCTGCAGGAGAACCTGCCCGGCGAATATCCCTATACCGCCGGCGTGTTCGAGCTGAAGCGCCAGGGCGAAGACCCTACCCGCATGTTTGCCGGTGAGGGTGGACCCGAGCGCACCAACAAGCGTTTCCACTACGTGAGTGCAGGACAGCCTGCCAAGCGGCTCTCGACGGCCTTTGACTCGGTAACCCTTTATGGCGAGGACCCGGCTCACCGCCCCGACATCTATGGCAAGGTGGGCAACTCCGGGGTGAGCATTGCCACGGTGGACGACGCCAAGAAATTATACAGCGGCTTCGATCTCTGCGATCCGAAAACCTCCGTATCGATGACCATCAACGGCCCGGCGCCTATGTTGCTGGCCTTCTTTATGAACGCCGCCATCGACCAGGAGTGCGAGAAATATATCCAGAAGCACGGCCTGTGGGACGAGGTGGAGCGCATTTCGAAAGAGAAGTTCCGGCACGGCAACCGCCCCGTGTATTACAATCCTTCCTCGCCTGAGCGCCTGCCGGAAGGCAATGGCGGGCTGGGGCTGCGGCTACTGGGTTTGAGTGGTGATGAGGTGCTGCCTGCCGAGGTGTACCAGCAGCTAAAAGAGCAGGCGCTTACGCAGGTGCGTGGTACGGTGCAGGCCGACATCCTGAAGGAAGACCAGGCACAGAACACTTGTATCTTCTCCACCGAGTTTGCCCTCAAGCTGATGGGCGACGTGCAGGAATACTTTATCAATAACAAGGTGCGCAACTTCTATAGCGTGTCCATCTCGGGCTACCACATTGCCGAGGCAGGAGCGAACCCCATCACGCAGCTGGCGTTCACGCTGGCCAACGGCTTCACCTACGTGGAGTACTACCTGAGCCGCGGCATGAACATCGACGACTTTGCGCCCAACCTGTCGTTCTTCTTCTCCAACGGGATGGATGCCGAGTACAGCGTGATCGGCCGCGTGGCCCGCCGCATCTGGGCCAAGGCCATGAAGCATAAGTACAAGGGCAACGACCGCTCGCAGAAACTGAAATACCATATCCAGACCTCGGGCCGCTCGCTGCACGCGCAGGAGATCGACTTCAACGATATCCGCACCACGCTGCAGGCGCTGTATGCCATCTACGACAACTGCAATTCGCTGCACACCAACGCCTATGATGAGGCCATTACCACTCCAACCGAGGAGAGCGTGCGCCGCGCCATGGCCATACAGTTGATCATCAATAGAGAGCTGGGGTCGGCCAAGACCGAGAACTTTATCCAGGGCTCTTTTGCCATCGAGGAACTTACCGGCCTGGTGGAGGAAGCGGTGCTCACCGAGTTTGACCGCATCACCGAGCGCGGCGGGGTGCTGGGCGCCATGGAGCGCATGTACCAGCGCAATAAGATCCAGGAGGAGAGCCTCTTCTACGAGCACCAGAAGCATACCGGGGAACTGCCCCTGGTGGGTGTGAATACCTTCCTGAACAAGAAAGGCTCGCCCACCGTGCTGCCCGGTGAAGTGATCCGCTCCACTACCGAAGAAAAGGAGCAGCAGATCGCCAACCTGCAGGCCTTCTGGAAGCGTAACGAAAGCCGCAGTGCCGAAGCCCTCGGGCGCCTGAAGGAAGTGGCTATCCGGAACGGCAACCTGTTCGAAGAGTTGATGGAGACGGTGAAGTACTGCTCGCTGGGACAGATCACCCATGCCCTTTATGAAGTGGGCGGACAATACCGCAGGAATATGTAAACAGCTTAGTTATAGAACACAAAGAAGCCTCGTTGAGAAACGAGGCTTCTGCATTTAAAATAGTTGATGGCTGTGCGTTGGATTACTTCTGCACCGTGCTTCCGTTGCCGTACCACGCATTCAACAAGGCCACATACGCATTGTAGCTGTGGTGGTACCACACGTTGTTCTGGTTCTTTTCCGAAGAAGCAAAGCGCTTCTGGTAGGCCGAGTCCGGAACCAGCACAATAGGAGTGCCGGCGCGCATGTAGTTCATGCTTTGGGCGTAGGTAGGCTCGCGCAGCTGCGGCAGGGTCTTGCGCGCCAGCTTATAGACGCGGTCGCCGAGGTATTTCTCGTAGCGGTCCTGGGCATTGGATGTGGACTTGCGCAGCTTGTTGAACATATTCTTTGCGTAGAGGCGCACAAAAAAGCTCTGCTTACCCAGGGTGCTGCCCACGTTGGAGAAGGGGTTGGTCTGGTTCATGTCGATGAGCTGCTGGATGGAGATGGGCGACTCCGGCACCCAGTCGGCGGCATTCACCACGTTGAAAGCCCAACCCCCGCGGGTGATAAAGTCGTAGTCATACACGTAGGCCGTATTGCCCGGTTTGGGGGCTGCGCTGCTGTAGGTCTTAAAGGTGATATCGGCAGGCAGGGCACCCTTCTGCACCTGGTAATGCAGGTAGGAGCGCAGCAGGAACGTGATGGCGCCGCCCTGGCTGTGGCCCACGAGCAGGAACTGGCGCACGCCCTTTGCATACTGGTCTTTGATCTGCTCCTCTATGGTGGGAGCGAGGTGTCCCAGCGAGATGAGCCAGCCGGTGTGTATGGCCGCCTCTTTACCGGCTGCCAGTTGGTAGTGGAAGGTAGTGCTGTCGTTCAGTTGCAGGCTTCCCTGCGCCGGCGACATGGCGCTGTAGAAGTTGGCCACCCACGAGGCGGTATTGGCCACTGTGCCGCGCACCGAGATCACGGCGAGCTGGCCGTCGGCCCGGGTCCACAGGTCCCAGCGGTTGGCCAGCCCCACCACCGGGGAGCGGAAGGCCAGGGTATAACCCCTTACTTCGGGGGTGCGGTACGAGCGCGTGGTGTCGCCCTGGCTGAAAGTGATGGTGAGGGCCTCGCGGTACTCGCCCGCATCAAAGCCGGGCTGCAGCGTCTGCGCGCGGGTAAAAGAGGTGGGGAGAAAGCCCAGGAAGAGCAGGATAACAATAAGAGGTCTGGTAAACTGCATGGTCAAGTCTGTATTTTGAGAGGTAGTGTTCTTGTATTAACGTACAAAGTTGGCGCTTATTTGGTTCTGAATTTGTTAAGATAAAAGTGGGCCTGCCCTACCTTTGCCGGCCATTTTAAAACCAGGGACGATGAGGGATTACGAAATCAACGTGACACAAATAGAAGAGCTACAGACGATAAAGGACACCGATTCGCTCGACCATATCTTCGACCGGGCGTATAAATCGGTGGTGGGCGGTGCGTCCGTGATCCTGCTGCGTAAGAACGGCAACGGTAAGTCCGAGAAATTTGATGAGCTGACCACGGAAAGCGACCTGGCCGACTACAGGGAGCGGGTGTATAAATACCTCTGAAGAGCGTAAAGAAAGGGAGTGGCGCAAGCCCTTCTTTCTTGTCATTTCTTTTCCAGGGCCCGGCGTGACTTTGGTCACTGCGCGCCCCTGTGGACTTCGGTAATTTTACGGTCAGGAAGCGTTCCGGTTAAGTTATGGGCTGTTGAACCGGCATGAAAAGGCCGGGCCGGAACCTTCCCGGACTTTTAATGGCATGAATTGGTTTTAGATGAGACGAAGCTCCTGTCCAGGAGCTTCTCTTTATTGAAGAGCGGTTTTATGGCATATTGTTGGCACTAGCAGTGCCAATGTTACATCCGGGCGCTATGAGGTCCCGTTAAAAAGAACAAGATATGGCGACACAACAATTAACGACACAAGAATTCAAGGATAAGGTATTCAACTACGAAACGGCCGAGCAGTGGGGCTACAAAGGCGACCTACCCGCCATTATCGACTTCTATGCCGACTGGTGCGGTCCCTGCAAGCAGGTGGCCCCCGTGCTGGAAGAGCTTTCCAAAGAATACGAAGGCAAGCTGGTGATCTACAAGGTGGATACCGAAGCCGAGGAAGAGCTGTCGGCGGTCTTTGGCATTCAAAGCATCCCGACCTTCCTGTTTATCCCGAAAGAAGGCGCACCCATGCTGCAAAAGGGTGCTTTTCCCAAGAACGTATTCAAGCAGGTGATCGAAGAGCGGTTACTGCAGGAAGCCAGTAAAGAGCAGTAGAATATATTCAGAGCAGTTTTATGGCAGCAGGGTGATCTTCATCCTGCTGCTTTTTTTAGGTTCTGTACAACAGAAGAGCTACACAGTCCCTTGGCCAATTTGTCTTATTATCCCAGTGGTTTCATAAGCTCTTCAGTATCAAGGCTTCCCAATGACCGGCGTCAGAAGAGGGCATTACGATGGTCATATATTAAGATACATCTTTATCCGATCTTACCGGGCACGAGTAACTTACACACCAAAAACCTTAGGTCATGAAAGCTCTCCTTCTTCTCAGCATAGGTTTCTTCCTCGTCGCCCCTCCCGTAATGGCGCAGGACACCGTGATCCACGGCGCGAAGATCCGCCTGCGCACCGGCGCCCGGATCTACACAGTAGACCACCTGACCCTCTATGACGGTACCTTGTATCTTGTGAAAAACCGTACGGAAAAGGTGGTGGACTCTATTCTGTTCCTGCCCAATGGTATGGAAATACACCCCGATGGGGTATACAAGGCCACCAATGGTCATATCTACACACTCAGGAACGGTGAATACCTGGATATGGAGGGTAACCGTTACAGCACCATATTTAATTTCAATGCCGGCAGGAAGATGAAGCAAAAACGAATTGACTGGGCACAGCACAGGGAATACTAGGCAGGAAAAAGGACTGGCATAGTGAAATAAAAAACCGGGCAGGAAGCCCGGTTTTTCTATGTATTGTAAGAGATCAGTTATTAGATCAGGTGCACACTGCGGTTGACGAAGGCCGTTAGGTCGGCACCCGTCAGCATGCCTTGCGACAGCAAAGCGAGGTCGAAGGCCTGGCGGGCCAGCGCCGTCTGCTCTTCTTCGCTTTCCGATTTCAGGATGCGGCCCACCAGCTTGTGGTTGCCGTTCACGGCCACCTTGTAGGTATCGGGCATAGCACCGTAGAAGTTCATGCCGCCACCGCCGCCCAGGCGCGCCATGTCTTTCATGCGGCGCATCCACTCTTCCATGGTGATGGTCACCGGCATCTCGTCGGGAGAGAGGGCTTCCACCTCCACTTCCATACCCGGCTTGCTGATGGCCTTCCGGAACACCTCCTTCACTTTGGCCGTTTCCTCCTCGGTGAGGGCGTGCTCGAGCTTTTCGTCTTTGGGAATGAGCTTGTCGATCACATCGGCGTCCACGCGCTTCAGGTGCGTCTTTTCGAGCTTGTGCTCCAGGTGCGAGATAAAGTGGGTGTCGATCGGCGAGTTCATCATCAGCACGTCGTAGGAGCGCTTCTGCGCGGTCTGGATATAGGCATCCTGCTTCGCCGCGTCAATGGTGTAAAGGAACACTACCGAACCGTCCTTGTCGGTCTGCAGGGGCTTTACCTTCTCGGTGTATTCATCGATGGTGAAGTATTCGTTGGCCGTGTTGGTCAGCAGCGCAAAGTCCTTGGCCTTCTCGTGGAACTTCTCCTCGGAGAGCATACCGTACTTCACAAAAAGCCCGATGTCGGCCCACTTCTCTTCATAAGCCTTGCGGTCCTTGCGGAACAGCTCGCCCAGCTTGTCGGCCACCTTGCGGGTGATGTAGGTGTTGATCTTCTTTACGTTGCTGTCGGCTTGCAGGAAAGAGCGGCTTACGTTCAGCGGGATGTCGGGCGAATCGATCACGCCGTGCAGCAGCATGAGGAACTCGGGCACGATGTCCTTTACTTCGTCGGTAATGAATACCTGGCGCGAGAAGAGCTTGATCTTGTTGCGCTGCAGCTCCAGCTCGTTTTTGATCTTGGGGAAGTAAAGCACGCCCGTCAGGTGGAAGGGGTAGTCTACGTTCAGGTGGATCCAGAACAGGGGATCATCGGAGAAGGGATACAGCTCGCGGTAGAAGTTCAGGTAGTCTTCGTCCTTCAGCTCGGTGGGCTGTTTGGTCCAGATGGGGTTTGTGTTGTTGATGATGTTGTCCACCTCCACGCTGGTGTACTTCGGCTTGCCTTCCTCGTCCACGCCGTCTTCTACACGCTCGGTTTTGGTGCCGAACTTCACCGGCACGGGCAGGAACTTAGCGTACTTGTCGAGGATGCCCTGCAGCTTGTACTGGTCGAGGAACTCCTCGTTTTCGGCGTTAATGTACAGGATCACGTCGGTACCGCGGTCGGTGCGCTCGCCGCCGGTGATCTCAAATTCGGTGCTGCCGTCGCATTCCCAGCGCACGGGCTCGGCGCCTTCCTGGTAGGACAGGGTCTGGATCACTACCTTTTCGGCCACCATAAAGGCCGAGTAGAAGCCCATACCAAAGCGGCCGATGATCTCGTTGGCGTCCTTGGCTTCCTTGAACTTCTCGACGAACTCTTCGGCGCCGGAAAAGGCGATCTGGTTGATGTATTTCTTTACCTCCTCGGCCGTCATGCCTATCCCGCGGTCGGAGATGGTGATGGTCTTGGCCTCCTTGTCGAAGGAAACCTCCACTTTCAGGTCGCCCAGCTCCTGGCCGTACTGGCCCAGGGAGGCGAGGCGCTTGATCTTCTGGGTAGCGTCCACGGCGTTGGACACGAGCTCGCGCAGGAAGATCTCGTGGTCGGAATAGAGGAATTTCTTAATGATGGGGAAAATGTTCTCGGTATGAATCGATATCGATCCTTTCTCTTGCACCATATCTAGTTTACAGTTTTGAATTTAGAGTTTAGAGTTTGTCGGCAGACGGCCCTTTATGAGCAAGGGTTGTTCCAAAGGGAACAGAGTTGCCAGATTGGCAGAAGGAATGCTGAGTGATAAGTGGTGAGTGGGGCCGGTAGACCGGAGAGAGGAGGGTGGAGAGGGGGCATTAAGTCAATAAGTCATTGGGTCATTTGATTTCCTGCCTAATACTTAATTCCTAATTCCCAATTCCTACTTTCATCCCAGAGGGGGTTAAGCTGAGTATACTCTGAGTTTACTCT
>DASWYM010000586.1:0-1876 GCA_036404975.1 Chitinophagaceae bacterium | reverse complement strand
ACCTTCGTGTTATAAGTTTGTACCGCATCGTTGAAGTCGTTGCGGGCCACTGTAATACGGTTTTCAGTGCCCTCCAGTTGGGTCTGCAGATTGCGGAAGGCATCGTTGGCGCGCAGGTTGGGGTACTGTTCCACCGTCACCAACAGGCGGCTGAGCGCGCCGCTTAACTGGCCCTGGGCTTCCTGGAAGCGCTGTATATTTTCGGGTGTCAGGTTCTCGGGACTTACCTGCATGGAGGTAGCCCTTGCCCTGGCATTGATCACATCGTTCAATGTTCCGCGCTCAAAGCTGGCTTCCCCCTTTACGGTCTCCACCAGGTTGGGAATGAGATCGGCGCGGCGCTGGTATTGCGACTGCACGTAGTTCCAGGTTTTCTTTACGTTCTCATCTTCAGTAACCAGGTTGTTGTACTGGCCACAGCCCCAGAATACAAACAGCACCAGGATTCCGACAATAATCAATAAAGGCATTGAGCGTCTCATGTGACTAATATTTTGTTTTATGATTTAAAATTAATACTTCAGTTTGGCTTTAGAGTTACAATTATTATTCCACCGCTGCTGTGGCATTTCCCTGGCAGACCATTTGGACGGAAGCATCGGGATCCTGCCCTTTGATCAATGCTGTGCCATGTTAAAGCATCTGGCCTTACAAGAAGGCAACAGAGATACTTGTATCCCTAACCGAAGTGGAACAACAAACAGCAACCGGGGCCTCAAACAACAAAGCCCACCCCATGCGGAGTGGACTTTGGTATAGAGATTTTGAAGCTCCTTATTTAACGGCTGCGATACCGGGCAATTCCTTGCCTTCGAAGTATTCGAGCATGGCACCGCCACCGGTAGACACATAGCTAACCTTGTCGGCAAAGCCAAATTTATTCACGGCAGCTACACTGTCGCCCCCGCCTACCAGCGAGAAAGCTCCCTTTTCGGTAGCTTCGGCCACGGCCTCGGCAATGGCTTTGGTGCCGTTCTGGAATTTCTCCATCTCAAACACCCCCATAGGTCCGTTCCACAGGATGGTCTTTGAATTCAGGATCACTTTCCGGAAGGTATCAGAGGCCAGGGCACCGATGTCCAGTCCCATCCAGCCGTCAGGAATAGTGTTGCTGAGCGAAGAAGAAACCTCGGCATCCTCTGCAAACTTGTCGGCGATGATGGAGTCAGAAGGCAAGTGAATACAAACGCCCTTGGCTTCGGCTTTTTTTATCAGTTCGCGGGCAGTGTCCAGGCGGTCATCCTCGCAAAGCGATTTACCGATCTTACCCCCCATGGCCTTTTCAAAAGTATAAGCCATACCACCGCCAATGATAATGTCAGTGGCGCGCTCCAGCAGGTTTTCAATGATCAGGATCTTGTCGGACACCTTGGCTCCGCCAATAATGGCCGTAAAGGGCTTCTCCGAGCTATGCAATACCTTTTCCGCGCTGCTCACTTCTCCTTCCATCACCAGGCCGAACATACGGTTCTCCGTGGGAAAGAACTGTGCGATCACCGCCGTAGAGGCGTGTGCACGGTGAGCGGTACCAAAGGCATCGTTTACGTATACGTCACCCAGCTTAGCCAGCTTTTGGGCAAACTCCTGGTCTCCCTTTTCTTCCTGCTTATAGAAGCGCAGGTTCTCCAGCAGCAGCACTTGTCCGGGCTTCAGGTCCTGCGCCTTCTGCACGGCTTCTTCTCCTATGCAGTCGTTGGCGAACTGCACGTCCACACCCAGCAAGCCGCTCAGGTGTTTTACCACGTGCTTCAGCGAGTATTTTTCGGTGGGGCCTTCTTTAGGGCGACCGAAGTGGGACATCAGGATCACCGAACCGCCATCCTTCAGGATTTTCTGGATGGTGGGAATGGTAGCCCTGATGCGGGTGTCATCGGTA
>DASWYM010000585.1:0-3957 GCA_036404975.1 Chitinophagaceae bacterium | reverse complement strand
CCAGGAAGGTGATCAGGGTCACGTCCTTTGGCTTCCAGTGCTCCGAGCGGGCCACCGCCACCAGGGGCAGCCAGTGGTTGGGGATGAGGGCATGGACGACGGCTAAAAGAAAGGTACCGGTGAGAACACTAAACATTCGCGGAAGTTAGGAGTAAAAAATCATCTATCGGAACAGCAGTTCGCAGGGCTTCAGGCCGGTATGCCGTTTAAATGCAGTGGAAAAATGAGATATGGACGAGTAGCCCAGCAGCACCGATACTTCCGTGACGCTCAGCCCTTTTTCATAAAGCAGGTAACGGGCGTGCTCCATGCGCTGGCTCTGGTAGAAGTCGAAGATGGTGGTGCCGTACATTTCCTTGAAGCCTTTTTTAAGATAGCACTCGTTCATAGCCACCTTGCGGCTCAGTTCCTTAATCGTAATAGGCTCTCCGATATGCTGGATGAGGATCTCGCGGGCCTTTACGATCTTCTCGCGGTCGGGCTCATTGGCCAGGAAGCGGCAGGTAACCGTGTCGATCTCCTTTTCCCCCAGCACGCAGTCCATGCTGTAGAGCAGCAGCATCTGGGTCTGGGCGTTCACATAAATGTTCTCCAGGGTATCGGTATAGCTATGGTTCAGCAGCCCTTCCAGAACGGCCCGGGTGCGGTTGCACAAGGGCAGGTCCTTTAAAAAGGAGGCCTGGTGGGAAAACGACAGCAGGTCATCGCTCAACGTATCGGAGGACAGGCGCGACTTGACAAACTGCGACAGGTGGCCGGAGGTAAAGACAAAACTCAGTACATCCACGCTGGCGATCTTTTCGTGGCAGTCGGACGACTGGTGGGCCTTGCACTTCCGGCAATCATCGGCGTGCTGGCGGCAGTACATATTGCCCTGGATGCAGAAGCGCAGCTCCAGGTGGTTCTTGTCGGGGCTGGTGGGCTCATAATGATACCGGATCATACCAGCCTCGCCGGCCATCCAGTCGCTCGGGCGAACAAAGCGCTTGATGGAATACTGTACCGAGCCGGGAATCTGCCGGTGGGTTTCGTATACCATCTGTTGCTGGATCTCCGGACGGTCGGTTATTGTATTGAATGTATTAAGTACTGCCAGCATGAGGCTGCAAAATTAAGCCCTCTATATCTATTAATGGTTAAACACGTGTCAAATCTGCGTCAGGAAGCAATAAACTGCCGGCAGCCGGTAGCAAGCCCATGGTAGGCATAAACACTTAGCAGTGAGGGGGTAATGCAATTTCTGGAGATATTGGAGCTTCAGTTTGGTGCCGGTTTCATACTTTCGCCGAATGCAGACGAATAGTGAATACCAGCATACGATTGCCGGCGAGGCCCTGATCAAGGGAGTGGGCATTCATAGCGGCCATGCGGTGGAGATGGTTTTGAAGCCCGCCGAGCCCAACACCGGCGTTGTGTTCCAGCGGGTGGACCTGCCGGGTCAGCCCACTGTGAAAGCCGATGTAGACAACGTAGTAGATACCAACCGCAGCACCACCATCGAAGCCAACGGCGCACGGGTGAGCACGATAGAGCACCTGATGGCGGCCCTGGTGGGCAATGGCATCGACAATGTGCTCATTGAGATCAACGGGCCGGAAGTGCCTATCCTGGACGGCAGTTCGGAGCCTTTCGTGGAGATTCTGCAAAAGACCGGCAAAAAACAACAGGATGCCGTAAAGGTGTATTATACCCTTCAGCACAACATTACTTTTGAAGATAAAGGCAAGAAAGTGGAAATGGTGGCCCTGCCCTACGATGGCTACCGCATCAATACCCTGATCGACTTTAATTCCCCGGTGCTGGGCACCCAGCATGCCGATATCAAGCATATTTCGGAGTTCAACGAAGAGGTGGCCCCCTGCCGCACCTTCTGCTTTTTCCACGAGCTGGAATACCTCATCGACCACAACCTGATCCAGGGTGGCGACATCAACAACGCCATCGTGGTGGTGGATAAGCCCGTGAGCGAGGAGCAGGTGCATCGTATTTCCAAGATCTTCAAGAAAGAAAACGTAAAGGTGAACGAGGGCGGCATCCTGAATAACCTGGACCTGCGCTTTCCCAACGAGCCGGCCCGCCACAAGCTATTGGATGTGGTAGGCGACCTGGCCCTGGTAGGCGTTCCCTTCAAGGCCCACATCATTGCCAACCGCCCCGGCCACTCCAGTAATGTGGAATTTGCCCGCAAGATCAAGGAGCACATTAAAAAGAACAAGTTCAAACAGGCGATCCCGGCATACGATCCGGGCAAGCCGCCAGTGCTGGACGTACACGCCATTGAACGAAAGCTCCCCCACCGCTATCCTTTCCTGCTGGTGGACAAGGTGATCGAGCTGACCGACAAGCATGTGGTAGCCATCAAGAACGTGACCTACAACGAGCCCTTCTTCCAGGGGCACTTCCCGGGCAACTGCGTGATGCCGGGCGTGCTGCAGGTAGAAGCCCTGGCCCAGACGGGCGGGCTGCTGACCATCCCGGACGATCCCGAGAATGATTACGACACCTACTTCCTGAAGATCGATAATTGTAAGTTTAAAAACAAAGTAGTGCCTGGTGATACCCTCATCCTAAAAATGGAACTAATGTATCCGGTCCGTCGTGGCATTTGTGAAATGAAAGGAACTATTTTTGTCGGCGACAAATTGGTAGCAGAAGCTGACATGGTTGCCCAAATTGTCAAGAAACCCAAAGCAAAAGTATGATCTCACCGCTGGCATCCATTCATCCGAACGCAAAGCTGGGCAACAATGTAACGATTGATCCGTTTGCCGTAATTCACGACGGAGTCACTATAGGCGATGGCACGCACATTATGTCGCATGCCGTTGTAATGTCTTATACCTCGATTGGTAAGAACTGCCGCATATTTCCCGGTGCCGTGTTGGGCGCCGTACCCCAGGACCTGAAGTTTGAAGGCGAGGAAGCCACCGTGGAGATCGGGGACAATACCACTATCCGTGAGTGTGTGACGGTGAACCGGGGCACGAAGGACAAGATGAAGACCGTGGTGGGCAGCCACTGCCTGCTGATGGCTTATACGCACGTGGCCCACGACTGCATCCTCGGCGACCATGTGATCCTGGCCAACTCGGTGCAACTGGCAGGCCATGTGGAAGTGGGTGATTATGCCATCATTGGTGGCATGACCGGGGCGCACCAGTTCACCCGCATCGGGGCCCATACCTATATTGGCGGCCACTCGGTGATCCGCAAAGACGTACCGCCTTATGTAAAAGCTGCCCGTGAGCCCATGGTGTTTATGGGTCTGAATATCGTGGGGCTGCAGCGTCGCAACTTCTCGCAGGAGCAGATCGAGAGCATTCAAAAGATCTACCACCTGCTGTTCATTGCCAATTCCAACACGTCTTCGGCCATCAAGCAGATCAACGAGCAGGTAACCGATAGTGCCACTAAAGACGACATCCTGCAGTTTATCCAGAGCTCCAGGGCCGGCATTATCCGCCGCTACAGCAAAAACGGCCAGGATGAAGATCAGGCTTTCTAATGCCGGCAAGCGCTTCAACCGGGAATGGATCTTCCGGGGGGCTGATTTGGAATTTGCATCCGGTGTCTCCTACGCCGTGACGGGGCCCAACGGCTCGGGGAAGTCTACCTTCCTGCAAACCATCGGCGGGATGCTGATGCCCAGCGAGGGAAAGGTAACCTTTACCATCGGCGATAAAGTAATAGAGCCGGAGAAGGACTTCCAATACATCTCGTTTTGTGCCCCCTACCTGGAAGTAATCGAAGAAATGACGTTGGTGGAGCTATTGGAGTTTCACCAGCACTTTATACCCCTGGTGAAGGGGTTTTCTATTCAGCAGGTTATAGCCGCAATCGACCTGGAAAAGGCCGCCCATAAGCAGATCCGCTACTACTCTTCGGGGATGAAACAGCGCGTGCGGCTGGGGCAGGCTATCTTTTCCGACGTACCGGCCGTCCTGCTCGACGAGCCCT
>DASWYM010000584.1:0-3129 GCA_036404975.1 Chitinophagaceae bacterium | reverse complement strand
CTGCAGGGGGCGCCCGAAGGTGTGACCGAGGAGGCCGTACGCGAGCTGGTACTATCAGCGGAAGTGGTGGATGTGCACGATTACCACCTCTGGACGCTCGACGGGGAGCACCACATACTGACCATGCACGTTGTGGTGGGCGAGAGCATGGACCTGAAAAAAGCCGAGGTCATAAAAGAAAAGATCAAGGCCCGCCTCAAGGCCCTGGACATCTCACATGCCACCATTGAAGTAGAGTTTAACCCCGAATGCTGTGGGCAGCAATCCTGTTAGCGCTCCGCGCTGCCGGGATTTAAAATTATTCAAGGAAGAGAAGTGGCCTGCCGGCACAGGTGTATTCCTGGCGCCGTTTATCCCTACAGTTCAAAGAAGTCCGGTATTTTTGCAGTACGTTCACCGGCCCACCGGGGAACAGGGATTATGAGATTGACCTGCACCATACCAGCCAACTTCCTCTTTTCATCAACCTATGAATAACCACGTGCGTGTATACCTGTTCGTTTTTAGTATAGTGCTGCTGGGGCTTCTGCCTTCTGCAGCTTTTAGCCAGCCTAAAATTCTTAAAGGAAAGATAGTGGATGCCCTCTCCAACGAGGCGATTCCTTTTTCTTCCGTTACCTTTTCCCGCTCGGGTATGGGCCAGCTGAGCGATTCGTCCGGGGGTTTTTTGTTCCACTTCGATTCCTTTGAAGCCGATACTTTATCAGTGACCAATGTAGGCTACCAGGACTATAAGCTTTTTATCCCTGCTATCACGGGCGATACCCTCAGCCTGCTGGTCAAAATGGAACCGGGCCGCCAGAACATCGGAGTCATCGTCAGGGCCAAGGGCAACCGGGGGCTTTTTTTGTGGCGCCGCATTGTCTCCCATAAGCCCCGCAACGACCGCTACCGCTTCCGGAACTTTTCCTACGAGTTGTACAACAAATTGGAACTGGACCTCAATAACGTCAACAAAGAACGGATGGCGTCGGTCAAACTGCTCAAGCCCTTTGGGTTCATACTCGACAACATCGATACCACCGAGGGCGTGCCCTACCTGCCGGTGTACGTAACCGAGGCGCTGTCCGACTATTATTACCAGAAGACGCCCCTGAAGCGCCGCGAAGTGTTTAAGGCTGTGAACACCAAAGGCGTCGAAAATGCCAGCGTAGCCAAGCTGCTGGGCGGCATGGACCAGGTGGTGAACTTTTATAACAACTTTATTCCCGTATTCGATAAGCAGTTTGTGTCGCCCATATCCGATAACGGCGACCAGTACTACAACTACAAGGTGGCCGACACACAGTATGTGGCGGGTAAGCGGCTCATCCACTTCCTGTTCCAGCCACGGCGCAAAGGGGAGAACACCTTTGAGGGCGATTGCTGGGTGCACGACACCACCTATGCCATCCAGAAGATGACCCTGCGCCTGTCGGAAGACGCCAACATCAACTACGTGAGCCGCCTGAGCCTTATCCAGGAATACCAGCTGATCGACGACAGCACCTGGTTCCTCTCGAAAGACAAGTTCGTGGTCGATATAGCACCCCTGGGCAAGCAGGGCGCTTCCTTTATCGGGCGCAAGACCACTACCTACCGCAACGTGGTGGTCAACGATACGTCGGTGGTCAACGAACTGGCCCGCAACAAGATCCTGGAAGAAACCGTGATGCCGAAGGACGCCCTGGCCAAGACCGAGGGGTTCTGGCAGGAGGTGCGCCACGAGCCCCTGAGCAAGAACGAGCAGTCGGTGTACAAGATGATCGACACACTGATGCAGATGCCGCTGTTCAAGACCTACAGCCGCTGGATCAACTTCGTGGGCACCGGCTATATGTACGTGGGCAAGTTCGAGATTGGCCCCTGGTACAATTGGATCTATATGAACTCGGTGGAAGGTCTGCGCCTGCGCTTCGACCTGGCCACCAACGAAAAGTTCAGCGATAAGGTGCTCCTGCGTACCTACGGGGCCTATGGCTTTGGCGACCACAAGTGGAAGGGTGGCGGCAGTGTGCTGTACCTCCTCGACAACAGCCCGCGCATGCACCTGCGTGCCTCGTACAAGAATGACTTCGACTATGCGCAGAAGATCCTCGATGAAGTGAGCTCCGACAACGTCTTTTCCCTGGCCGTCCGTAAAAGCGGGGTGCCGATCAAGTTCATCAAGCTGGAGCAGTCCGAGTTGGAACTGCACAAGGAGTGGGCCTCGGGTTTTTCGGTGCAGCTCTCCGGTACCCGCCAGGTGTACGACCCGGTGCTCAACCTGCCGGGCCGTGAGCACTTTATCGACAAGGGTCGCGATGTGTTCAATACCTTCGAGGCATCGGTGCGCCTGCGCTTTGCCTACCTGGAACGGTTCCTTGAAAACTCCTTTTACCGCACGAGCCTCGGCTCGCCGCTGCCTATAGCCGAACTGCGCTACAGCCGGGGCATCTCCGGTGTGTTCCACAGCAGCTACAACTACGACCGGCTATTTGGATCGGTGAGCGACTGGCAGAAGGTGCCCCCCTTTGGCAACATTTATTACAACGTCTTTGCCGGCCGCACTTTCGGCACCCTGCCGTATCCCTTCCTCGATATTGCCCCGGGTAACGAGATCTATTACTATAACCGCTATGCCTACAATATGATGAACCGCTACGAGTTCATCAACGACCGCTTTGCGGGGGTGAATTTCGAGCACAACTTCGGTAATGGCCTGTTCCGTTATATCCCGCTGACGCGCAAACTGAAATTCCGCCAGCTATGGACCGCCAAGGTCCTGTGGGGCGACCTGTCGGAATCCAACCGCCGGCTCAATTTTATCAACGGCTATCCCTTCCAGTCACTTGACGGGGAAACCTACGTCGAAGTGGGCACCGGGGTTGATAACATCCTCAAGGTGCTGCGCGTGGATTTTCTTTGGCGCCTGTCACCCAGCGCGCTTCCCAGTGGGACGCCTTATAAAAAGTTTGGCGTGTTCGGGAGCTTCCGCCTGGCCTTCTAAGAGGGAGCTGCGAGCTGTTAGCTACGAGCTGCGAGCTTTGGCCGCTTACTCCACAAACAGTCCTCCCTATCCCATAGTGCCGTTTTTCCCTCCTAATTCCCAAACCCTAATTCCTATCCCGATAGCTATCGGGACCTCCTGCGCTGAAGGGGGTATAAGCC
>DASWYM010000583.1:0-9358 GCA_036404975.1 Chitinophagaceae bacterium | reverse complement strand
GCAGCTATTCCTGTTCTTATTCCTGGCTTTTGCCTCTGGAGCCGGGGCGGCGGACGTTGAGTTTGTCGTGTACTTCTCCCAGGGGAAGGTCTCTAAAAGCGGGGGCAGCAAGTCCCTGGCGGTAAAGAAGGGCGACCGCCTGTTTGGCGGGGACGAGCTCCAGCTGGCCGAAGGGGCGCAGGTGGTGCTGATCTGCAAAAACTACAATACCCTGCAGCTGAAAAAGAAGGGGCGGTATACCATGGCGGCCCTGCAGGCGGGCTGCCGTAAAGGGGGCGGCTCGTTCACCAGCTCTTACTTCCGGTACATATGGGATGAGCTGACCCATGTGCACGGCACGCCTGAAAAGGATCCCAAAAAATACATGCGCAATACCGGGGCGGTGAGCCGTGGCTGTGCGCAGGTGCAGACCGGTGTGGCCGTGGATACGGTGCATTATTTATCGGGGTCCCTGCCTGTTTCGTGGAGGTCTTCTTTCCCCGCCCCGTATATCCGTGTGTATGATGACCCCATCGACGGGATGCTGCTCCGCAGCGAGCCCCTGGGGGCGGCCCCCCTGCAGATCGAGCAGATCGCTTCTGCCCTGAAGGGCGAAGGCGTCTATTACTGGCAGGTGACCGATGCGGAGGGCGAGGGTTGCGAACGGAATTACCTGCGCCTCTGGAAGGCCGATGAGTATAAAAGGGCGGTGGACCGGCTGCTGGAGGACGTGCTGGCCACTACGCCCGCCGAGACGGCCTACCTGAAGGGCTATGTGCTGGAAGAACAGCATTTCCTGGCCGAAGCCTATGCCTATTACCGCCTGGCTGCCCGGCTCCATCCCCAACACCGCCTCTATAAAAAAACCGTTGCCCGATTTTTATGAAAAGACAATTATACTACCTGGCCGTCGTTCCCTGCCTCGGCCTGATGCTGATGGGTTGTGCCGGCTCCAAGTACGGCTCGGCCAGCAAGAGCGAAAAAGTACAAATGCACATCCGGGAAAAAGTGGATGTCATTGATTATTCGAACCTCGAGGAACAATCGGTGCCCGACCTGGCCAACCGGGGGGCGGGCAGGGGCCCCATGACGGGGCTGGCCCTGGGAGCCGTGTCGCTGGCCACCAATGCGGTGAAGCAGATGATCGCCAACGATAAGAAAAAGTATACGGCCGAATATAAGTACGCCCTTACCGACCTGTACTTCTATGACCAGCTGTCGACCGAAAACCCCTTTGATCCCATTGGCCTGCAGTTCAACGGCTTCCGGCTGGTGCGCACCTTTAACCACCAGGGGGTGACCGATACGGCCATGGTGGCCGACTTTGAGCTGGATACCGCCAACCCCTACGAGATCATCAACAATTCGATCTTTCGCCTGCGGTTAAAAAGCCTGCAGCTGAATTATGCCAAGGCCAAGGTGCCCAGCAACAACAAGCTGCTGAATATGGATTTCGAGATCTCCTTTCACACGTCCTATGTTAACGGGCAGGGACAGTTGTTCCGGAACGTGGAGCTGGGGAAGTTTTATTTCTTCCTGCGCCAGGCCCCGCTGGACAAAGCCGCCGAGGGGTACACCGCCTATTTTGAAGGGCTGAAAGGAAAACAGCTGGAGGGGCAGAGCTTTATCGTGCCCCGGTCGTTTGGCTACCATATGACCGCCCGCAATGTGGCCGAGCCGGCTTACAGCCAGGGTGCCTACACCATCGAAGTGAATGTCAAGGAAAGCTCGAAAAACACCTTTGTCAACCAGCTGATCATCGATAATTCGGGGCGGCTGGTAGATGCCCTGGGCGACCAGTTGAAGAAAAAGCTGAAATAAGACCGGCACTGCCCCCGGGGTGGGGTCGTCAGCCTGAACGTACCCGTCCTGGAGCACAGGGCGGTCATTGATAACTGTTATGATTCACCCAAAACTGTTTATGAGGTTCTGCTGTTTATTTGCCCTGACCTTTTCGGTGCTGTGCTCCCGGGCACAGGTCCCGAAGCTGATCCTGCCGGTGGGCCACACCCATACGGTGAGCCAGGTGGTCTTTAGTCCCGACGGAAGGTTGATCGCCACCGGCTCAAAGGATAAAACCATCAAGCTGTGGGATGTGCCTACCGGGCGGCTGCTGGCCAATTTAAAAGGCCACGCGGGTGAGATCGCCTCCCTGTCGTTCAACGCGGCGGGCGACCGGATCCTCTCTACGGCGGCCCTGGACACCAATGCTTATTTGTGGAATGCCACCAACGGCTCGCTGGTGGCGGCCCTGCATTCTTCCTCTTACATCGACCAGGTGGCCTTCAGTCCCGACGGCCGGACGATATTCAGGCAGGCCAGCGGCGAAAAGCCCCGGCTGTATCGTGCACAGAATGGTGTACCGCTGCTGGACTTACAAACCACTGACCGCTACGTGGAAGCGGCGGCGTTCAGCCCCGACGGTAAAAAGCTGGCCGGCAGCAACGGGGAAGTGTGGGATGCGGAGACAGGCGCTTTGCTGTTTACGCTGCAGGGCGCCAGCGGCTCCCGGTTGGTGCAGTTCAACCCCAATGGGCGGCAGATCCTGACGGCCACTTCCTACGGCAAGGCCATTAAGGTATGGGATGCCACTTCGGGAGCGGTGCAATTCGAGCTGACGCTTACCGAGGCTGCCAAACAGTTTTGCTTTAGCCCCGACGGCCGGAGGCTCGTTACCGCTGCCGGCCATACTCCGGTGGCCAGGCTGTGGGACCTCGAAAAGGGAAGTTGGGTTGCCGACCTGGGCGGCAATGATTATTACCTGGTCCGGATCGCTTTTAGTGCCGATAGTAAAACCGTCGTTACCAACGGCAGTACCGGTGCCCATGCCTGGGACGCCGGCACCGGGGAAAGACTGGAGAAAGGGGTTCCCGTAAAAAGCTTTATCAGCACCCATCCCCGGAAAGCCGGTGCCCTCGTTGAAAAGGACGGGGAAACCTATATGGCCTACGGGGCGTGGAATGAGCCCGCCGTGCGGCTGGAGGGCCTGAAGGGCGTACTGAATGCCGCCTTTCACCCCACGGAAGAAAAGATGGCGGCCCTGGAAGCCGATGCACAAACGGTAGCCATCTGGCATGCCGGTACGGGGAAGAAAATGGTGCGGCTCCGCGGGCCTGGCGAACAAATCGGGCAGGCGTATCTAAACCCGCAGCGCACGACCCTGCTGACGTCGGCGGGGGAGCATACCCGTTTCTGGAGTGTGCACCGCAACCTATTGCAGGCAGTGTCGGCCCCGCCCCTGAAGAACGTGCGGCTGGCGCGTTACAGTCCCGATGGTAAGCTGCTGGTCCTGCTGCGCGACGAGGGCGGCCGGGAAGTGAGCAGCTTATGGGACGCCGCCACCCTGGGCGCTCTTAATGCCGACCTAAAGAAAAGACCCAATACCGGGGCGGACAGGGAAGCCGCCTTCCAGTTTTCTTCCGACAGCAAAAAGCTTTATGTGGCCGATAATGACTGGGGCGGGCTGCTGGTGGAAACTCCTGCCGGCAAGCCGCTCCGGGAAGTAAAGCACGAATCCTCGTGGGCCTCGGTGATCAGTGCGGACGCTACCCGCCTGGCCCGTTATGGAGCCGGGGGCCTGGAGATCAGGGAGGTGAGCGGCGGCGCTACCCTGACGTCGTTTCCTTACCAGGCCGCGGGGTACGAACCGGTGCTCTTTACGGGGTATAAAAACCGTTTTTTGTTGTTCGATGCGGCGGAGGTGGCCCTTTTTGAAGAAAACGGGAAAACCCCGCTCCTCCGGTTTCCCAACGGGGTCTACCACTTTAACCGCGACCGGAATAAACTATTGGTCCGCTCCATCGATACCCTCCGCATCTGGGACCTGGCAAAAGCCCGCCTGCAATGGCAGGGCGCCGGGCCGGAATATTTGGGGGAGGGAAACCTGTGGGATGCCGTATGGGCCCCGGATGAGAAAGGTATCTATTATTCGACCAACCGCGGAACCATCCGCCGCATAGACCTGGCCACCGGGCAGCCAACGCCGGTGTCGCCGGCCCTGCCCAAAGCAGCGGGGTATGCCAAAAGGCTTTCCTTTAGCCCCGGCGGGCACCTGCTTTTTGCGGTGAATGAGGAAGTGGTCACCGTTTATGATGCCCGCACCACGGCTGTGCGCGGCATCCTGGAAGGACATGACAACCCGGTGGTCTCCGTTATGGCCCTGCCGGACAGCACCAGGCTGCTGACCGTGGCCCAGGACCATACGGCCAGGGTTTGGGACGCGGCGAGTGGCCAACTGCTCTACAGCTTCCTGTTGCTGGGTGAACCGTACCAGTTGTCTCTTTTGCCCAGCGGGTATTACCAGGCCAACCCTGCCGCCAGTAAACTGCTCCATTATGTGGACGACCGCCTGCGCCCCATCTCCTTCGAGCAGCTGGATGTGCGGTACAACCGTCCCGACCTGGTGCTGAAAGCCACGGGCAGCACCGACACGGCACTCATCTCCTCGTACCGGAGGGCCTACGTGAAACGCATACAAAGACTGGGCATCGATACGACGGCTTTTGGTGCCGGCTTTGGGTTGCCGGAAGCTGATTTCGTGAACAGGGCTGCCATCCGCTACGAGCAGAAAGAGGGCTTCCTGGACCTGCACATCCGGGGGCGGGACAGTGCTTACTTGCTCGACCGGCTGAACCTGTGGGTGAACGAGTCGCCCCTCTTTGGGGTGAGGGGTCTTTCGCTGCGCCAGCGCAACCGTCATGCCATCGACACCACCATCCGGGTGCGTCTTTCTGCCGGCATCAATGTGCTGGAAGCGACCGTGGCCAACGTGAACGGCACGGAGAGCTACCGTATGCCGCTGACCGTGGCGTATACACCCGCCACACCGCCCAAAGAAAAACTCTATTTTGTAGGCATCGGTATCGACCGGTTCAAGGATGCCCAGCACAACCTCAATTACTCGGTCAAGGATGTGCGCGACCTGGCCCTGAAGATGAGGGAAAAGTACGGCGATGACGTGGTGATCGATACGCTGTTCAACGAAAACGTGACGCAGGCGGGCATCAGGGCCCTGAAAAAGAAGCTGCTCGCCACCACCGTAAATGACCGGGTACTGCTTTCCTACTCGGGTCATGGTTTGCTGTCGAAGGACTATGACTATTATCTTTCCACGTTTGCGGTCAACTTTCAGAAGCCCGAAGAAGGGGGGCTGCCTTACGAGGTGCTGGAATCGTTGCTCGACTCCATCCCGGCACGGAAAAAACTCATGCTCATTGACGCCTGCCACTCGGGCGAAGTGGATAAGGAAGAGATGGAAAAGATTGCCGCCGTCAATGCCGCCTCTGCCCCGGGTGAGGGCGCGAAAGGCGCCACCCCGATCCTGCTGAAGACCCAAAAGACGGGCATGAAAAACTCTTTTGAGCTGATGCAGGAACTCTTTGTCAACGTGGGCCGGTCTACGGGGGCCACGGTGATAGCGGCGGCTGCCGGAACACAGTTCGCCCTGGAAAGGGGGGACCTGAAGAACGGTGTCTTTACCTACGCGATCCTGGAATACCTCCGGGAGCATCCCGGCGCCACGGTAAGCGGGCTCAAGCAATACGTCAACAAGCGGGTACCCGAGTTAACCAAGGGTGCCCAGGTGCCCACCACCCGCACCGAGGCCAGGGTGGTGGATTGGAACCTCTGGTAGGCCTCTCCTTTAATCCCTTATGCTTATGCGTTTTCTCCTGCTCGTTGTTTTCTTCCTCGCCGCCCTGTCAGGGGCGGTGAAGGCACAAACCCAGTTCCCGGCGGCCGAGACGCCCCTGGTCGATGCCCTCCTCGATGAGGCCTATGCCGCACACGGCAAAAAAGATGAGGCGGGTGTGCAGCGTTCGCTGAAGCAGGTCGACTCCCTGCTGGCCGGTTTAAAGGGCGATTTTCCTTTATACCGGGGCGTGGTGCACCTGTTCGAGTCGTTTTATACGTTCGATAAAAGCGAAAGGGGGCGCTATAGTGTGCAGGGACGGGCGTTGTTGAGCGGGGGCGGGCCGCTGCTGGCCGATTCGTTCTCCACGGCGCTGTACAACGTGATGCAGTTGTTTTACAAAGGAGGGCGGAGGTCGGAATGGCGGGGAGCGGATTCCGTATTCCGTATAGCCGTGGCCGGTGCTGGCACGCCCGATGCCCTGCGGTATGGCGTGCTGAACTACGCCGGTAAAAAGCTGGACCAAAAGCAATTTGCCGTTTCGCGCACGCTGGCCCTTTACGACTACTATACCCTCCTATCGCGGAATTCCAGCGACCCCCTGGATAAGCTGGTGCTGATGTTTGATGACTGGCTGGTGCTGAAAGGCAACCTGGAACAATGGAAGAACCTCCCCCTGGAGGAGAAATACCCCGAGGATTTCCGGCAGCAAAGGCTCGGCTACCTGGCACCGCAGTATGTGAGGGACGAGGAAACCAAAAAGTGGCTGAGGGGGCTGGATTTCCGGTCCACCTTTAAAACCCTGATCTCCCGCATGAAAGAATTGACAAAGGAACTGGTGCTGGAGAACGCCTACGGCAGCAGCGGGTGGCGGGGCGACTGGCGCGCAGGGTATTACCGGGTCTACAGTTATATCCTGAACGATTATTATGCCTGGGCGGTGGGCGAACAGAAAGAATCGGTGGCGATCCTGCCGTTTAAAGAATTCCTGTACCAGGACCTGGTGCCCAACGAGATCGAAGCGGCGGCCGGCGCCGGTAAGAAGCCGGTCGTGAAGGGTGGCGAGGTGGTGGCCCTGTTCAGCAACCTCGCCCGGTTGTACCATAACATCGGTAATGGTTTTGACGAGAAAGAAACGGCGCTGTACGGCGTCGATGTGCTGCTTTCGCATAAGGTGTTCACGACGGACGAAGAAAACCAGGCCCTTGTTACCCTGCTGCAGAACCGGGTAAGCGCCGACCGGCTGCAGCGCCATTACGAAGCCTCCCTGAAGAGCAGCCAGTCGTTAAAGAAGTTTGCCCGCCTGCCCGACAGCGCCACGGTGCGGCAGAGGGAAAAGTGGGAGTACTTTATGAACGTGCGCATCGAGGAGATCTACACCCTGCTGGCGGCCGGCAAGGCCGAAGCCACCGATTCGCTGGCGGCGCTGATGGACCGGGTGGCACCGCTCGACAATGGCAGCGAGAACGCCCCTCTATACGGAATGAGGGCGTGGCCCCACCTTCAATACCTGGTGGCCACCATAAAGGCGCAGCATGGCCAATGGATGCCGGGGCTCCTGGTGGAAGCTATAGGTGATATGGACCGCCTCGAAGAGTTGCCCGAAATCTACTTTCCCGTGCAGCTGCTGTATTTAAAAGCCAGGTGGCGCGAAGAAAAACAGCTATCTGAAAGCCTGCTTTCCAATTTGCTGTTTTATACAGGCCGCCAGCTCCGGTACACGTTTCCCATGCTGGCGGCTGAAGACCGCATGCGGTTGTTCGAACAAAAGCTCAGCCAGTTTTTCGACGTGTACCACGAGCTATTGTTTGCCGGCAGTTTGGATGCCTACCCAGGGTTGAAAGATAAGGTCATCGCCCAATCGCTTTCGCTGAAAAACGCCCTGGTGGACGGCAACCTTATTCCGAATGAGCTCCTGGAAACAAAGGGGAGTAACTTTTCGGTGAAGGAAATCGAGCAGCTGAGGGACCTGCGGCAGGAGGTGAACCTCTACCTCCAGGAGGGGCGCCTAAAAAAGCAGGGCACGGGGGAGCGGCGCAAATTGCAGGACCGGGTGCAGAATATGTGGCTGGAGCTGCTGGAAGATTCCGGCATGGACTCCTTAAGGAAGCTTACCGACTGGCGCCAGGTTAGTAAGCGGCTGAAGCCGGGAGCCGTCTACACAGAGGTGATCCGCTATAACCGCTGGCTGAGCGACTCGGCTGCCTATTACGGTGCTTATATAATTTCGCCGGATGGCCGGCTGTCGCTGGTGCCCCTCTTTACAGAAGCAGGGCTGGCAGCCTTGTTAAAAGACCCGGCCGCCTCGCCCCAGACCGCCGCCCTGGATACCGACGGAAACCGCGGTGGCATCCTGCTGGTTCCTGCCCAACCCGCCCGTAAGACCTTTCGGAAGGGCGATGTGGACCGGCTGGGCGAACTGTTGCTGAAGCCCTTGTGGCCTTACCTCCAGGGCAAAGAAGAATGGCTGCTGGTGCAGGACGGCCTGCTGAACCGCATTTCTTTTGCCGCCCTGCAATGGAAATCCCGCAGCCTGTTCGAATACCTGCAGCTCCGGCAGTTGTCGGGCAGTTATTCTTTATTCCAGCCCGTGCTGCCCCTGCCGGCCAAAGCCCCGGCCTTACTGGTGGGTGGATTGCACTATGGGGCTGGGGGCACAGCGGGTGGCAACACCCTGTTCAAGCCTTCCTACTCCTGGAACTACCTGCCCGGCACCCGGAAAGAGGTGCAAAGCCTGCAGGCGCAGTTCACGGCTTCCGGCTACCGTACCCGTGTGCTGACAGGGAGCGACTTCCCCGATTCGGCGATGATGGAGTTAAAGCAATACCCCATCATACACCTGGCTACCCATGGCTTTTACCTCGACAGTGCCTCGGCGGCCGCTGTTTATGCGGACCGGTGGGGTCGCGAGGCGGTCAAATACGAGCCCCTGTTTCGCTGTGGCCTTGCCGTGAGCCATGCCAACGGGCCGGGTGAAAGGGATAAGTCGGATGGCTACCTGCTGGGCTACGAGCTGGCCAATGTAGACTTGCGGAAGTGCTACCTGGTCACGTTCAGCGCCTGCGAGACCGGGCTGGGTGATGTCCGCAACAACCTGGGCGTTGACGGCTTGTCGAGGGCATTGAAACTAAGCGGGGCGCGCCACCTGCTGATCTCGCTGTGGAAGGTTCCTGACGAGCCCACGGCGGTGTTCATGGAGCAGTTTTACCAGCATTTGTTTGCCGGTAAGGCTCCGGCCCAGGCCTTAAGGGCGACACAGTCCTTTATGAGCAAGACATACGCGGCCACCGACTGGGCTGCTTTTGTGCTCGTTCAATAAACGGGGAGCGAAGGCTCCCCGGACGGGTTACCCGGTACCGGGCCCCTGCTTTCGGACTTTCTTTCATACAGGCCGTGTTCCACTGTGGAAAGAACGGCGCCCGCTACGTGGACCGCGCCGTTCTTTCCAGGGATCTGGCGCCGGCAGGTGGAGCCTGCGGCACCCGGCTTGCGGCTGTATCTTGCGCTGTTGTCTTTCAGCTTTTCCTGATCCCCGTCAGGGTCATAAAATGACGGCCGTCATTCCCCTATACGGGCAGGTGCGGTACTTTTAATGTGCCAGCCTCCTGCCTTCCACCTGGTCAATCTTCCCGGTGTACCAGTGAAACTATTTATCCTGTCTCCGCTGTAAGCTGGGTCCTGCTTTAGAACCAGGAGCAGGACTTTAGGGTCACTGGTTCAAAACCTAAACACCTCACCATGAAAGCATCC
>DASWYM010000582.1:0-6026 GCA_036404975.1 Chitinophagaceae bacterium | reverse complement strand
ATGGGTCAGGTACTCGTCAACGGTGAGTTCGAGGTGCAGGGGGGCTTTCTGCGGAAGGAAGCCAATCAGCTTCTTGGCCTCCACCGGGTGCTGGCGCACGTTGATGCCGTCAATGAACACCTCCCCTTCCGTCTGGTTGATGACACCACATAAAATGTTCATGGTAGTGGACTTGCCGGCACCATTCGACCCCAGCAACCCGAGGATGCCTTTGTCGGCGATCTCGAAATTGATGTTCCTGATAGCCCAGTCTTTGGTATAGCGATGAGAAAGATTCTGAATGTTTGCAATACTCTGTTTCATGTTCGTAACTATTATTTTTTAAGGACGGTGGCCCTTTGTTTGTTTTGGTTTTATTGCCGCCTTCTCCTGACCATGATCACTCCCCCGGTTAACAACAGGCCCGCAGGGAACAGGCCCACCAGGGCCATCTTTATCCAGCCAATCCCGTCTTTAGATACCTTGATCTTATTGTCAGTAGGTTCAGGACGGCTGGCATCAATAGGATACTCACTGTCGCTGAGCCATTTGAATACCTTTAGGGTGAACTCGGCGTTCTTGTTCCGCAGGTTCTGGCGGCCCAGCTCGCCGTTACTCATAAAATCAGCATCACCAATGACCATGATCCTTTGTTCTTTACCCTTTACGTCCCGGGTAAGAGCCAGGGCCACGGGCCTGTCATTTCTCTGGTCCACCACCGGGTTGAAGGCTATCTTATCGGTCTCCAGGTTAAACTTTCCTTCTTTATTCCATACGGCTTTTTTATCCGTATACAGGAGGGGCATTACCTCGTAACCCGACGTGGTATCGTAATCCAATCGCACCGCACCCGACAGGGAAACTATTTCGGCCGGTGGAAAGGAGAATATCTGGTTAGGTGTCTTTGTGAAGGTGGCTTGTACCAGGTCCAGCGCATAGTTCTTGCTTTCCTGGAGCAGCATCCCCGGCAAAAAAGTAACCCCCACCTTCTCCACCACGGGATCCATTATCGACTGCTTACCCGGCTCGCCGGCAATCAGGAGGTTTCCGCCTCCTGACAGGTACTGGTCCAGCCTTTTCATAAACGCTGGCGAATACAGCGCCTTGGGATCTGCAATGATCAGGGCCGCAAGGTGTACGGGGATGGGGTCCGTGCTGTTGGCATCCACCGTCTCCACTTCAAACCCGTTATTGACCAGCGCGCTTCTCGAGCCTTTTTCCGTCAGGATATTCTGGTAGGCCCCGTCGCCCTTCTTCAGCGGGCTGCGTTCTTCATTTCCCTGGACGATCCCCATGACCTTGGGTGCCGTTAACAACCGCTTGAAGGCCGCCGTGATTTCCGGCTCGTGCGGGTACACAAACATATCATAGAACATCCGTAAGGGCGTAACCTTGCCATCATATTCCACCATCCGTACAAAGCGGTTTTTTTCCGGCCCCAGGTCCACGACCTTTTTTATTTCCGTATTGGAAAGGACCTCTTCAAAATTGTATCCGTAAGCGGTTGCCGACCGGCGGGCGCGCTCCTCCAGGGTCCTGGTCTTATCGTTATTATGCTCCGTGGAATCATAATAGGGTACATATTTGAACTGGATGTCCGGCAGGTAGCGGACATATTGCTCAAACTGCTTTTTTTCAAAGTTCCTAAACTTGGGCGAGCCCAGGTGGGCATTGGCATTGATGATATTGACATAGCTGGTAATGGTAATGGGCTTTTTCAGCTGGCCCACGATCTCCAGGCTCTCCGCGGTCAGCGTATTGGTCTTGTAGCGCGTCGTATCGTAATACGCGGTCAGGGAAGGCAGCGAGCTCACATAGCCGATGACCAGCACAGACACCACCAGCAGGCCGTACCGCAAAGCATGGGAGGCAGCCGGCCGGATCACCCTTCCGGCATTCAGCTTCATGACCGTTAACATCAGGAACAGCACGATCACCAGCAGGAAGTAGATGAGATCCTTGCTGCTGACAAGGCCGTTGATGAAGTTATTCACGCGTCCCTCGATAGAGATCCAGTAGGTGATGTCGCGGACAAACTCCACGCTCCGCCCCACTTCGCCGATGAATTTCAGTCCCGCCAGAAGGGCCAGCGTACTTAAGGCCGCCACTACCTGGTAAGACGTCAGGCTGGAGAGGAACAAGCCAATGGCGGAAAAGGCACAGATCAGCAAATAAAGCCCCACCAGCCCGCCTATCACAAACCATACATCCAGCGCCTCGATAGAAATACCGGCCGTCAGGATGACGATGAGTAGCACGGAGATCAACAGGAAGCCGTAGACCATCATCGCCAGGAACTTCCCCAGGATGATCTCCGTGATCGTTACCGGGGAGGACAACAACAGCTTGATGGAGCCGCTGCTGATTTCACGGCTCATCAAACCCATGGTCAGTAAAGGAATATACAGGAAGAGTTTACCCTGGACCGCCGAAAACAAACCTTCCCGGCCCCCAAAAGTCTGGGCGGTTATGGATTTTACAGCCTGGCCCAGCTGCTGGCTGGCCTCCAACTTGGCGAGGATATCGGCAAACGTGAGTCCGTTTTGAATAAAAAAGATAATTAAAACAAGCCAGGCAATGGGTGAATAAAACAACACACTAAGTTCCACCCTGGCAATCTTGAGCATTTTCTTCATAAGAACAGGTTCAGGAAACGGTCTCCTGTTTTTTTGTTTACAGTTGTGTACCAATGGCGGTGATCCGCTTGAAACCGCCATATGTTTTGACAGCGTCCTTATCTATATTTCCCAGCCCGATATTTTTCATCGGCAGCAGGTGCACTTTGCCTTCGGTGCCATTGTAGGTGGACAGGATCAGCTGCTTGTTGTTGGTCGCAAGGTAGGGTACGCCCGAACCGTCCAACCGCTTGGGATAGTCGGCCTGCCGGTACACCTGGAGCGTCGTGATCTCGTCACCGCCCGTAAGCGTGTAGCGCTCGGCATAGCTGTGCGTAGAGGATCCGTACAGTACGGCATAGATCTTCGTCTTCGTGCCATAGTACATCACCTTCTGATCATCCAGCAGCACAAAGTACCGGGCATCGGCAATTTCAGGTGCATCCGACAGGTCCACGTAGGTCTTTGGGGCGGGCGGCACAAAAGTCCAGTTCGCATCATAGGAGCCGCCCTCCAGCACGTAGAGGCCATAGGCGCCCGTAGTTTTGTCCTTCAGCAGGTGCAGGAACTCGCCGCTTTGCGAGGTTGCCGCTGCCACGTTCACCTTGCCGGGAAGATGGCCGGCATTGAACGCCCCCTGATTCGTGTCAGGCATAGCATGCATGTTTTTGTCACCAAAGGAAACCGAGGCCTGGTAAACAAAGCTTTCAGCCACCTCTTCGTAGAAGCTGATGACCACGGCGGGGTTATCACTTCTTCCGTTCAGGGCTACGTGAGCGGGCACGGTAAACTTGTTGTCGAAGGGAAGTCCAAACTTTTTGGAATTCGCCAGCCAAACGGCGGTCAGCTTACCATTGCCTACATAGACATCACTCTGCGTCAGCGCCCCGAGCATCTGGGGTTTTCTTTCTCCCACCGGCGAAAAGAATAATTCCTCATTCATCCGTGCGAGGGTATAATCAAGGGTCTTCACGGCTGCAATGGAATTATCTGAAATGCCCAGCATGATTTCACCCACACTATTCAGCTTCGTAAACTGCAACTGCTTCAACAGCCCGGGAATAGTGGTGCCGTTGATCGAGGAAAACACATGGTGCTTGACACTTTCTGTATGGTAGTTGGTGGTTACCAGGGGCGACATGATGTGACTCAGGTCGGTAGTGCTGCCATCGGAGGTCTCGGCGATCACCAGCCCTTCGCCGATGCTGTTACGGATCGCCAGCGGCCAGGCCATGATATACTGCAGGCCGTTGGCCCGGTCGGTGATGGTATAGAGCACCTGGTGAAACTCTCCCGCTTTGGTCGGCTTCATCTGGGGCACAAATTCAAGATCACGCTCCGTGCCGATCAGCTGGTAATTGAGCGCTCCCGGCGTCAGGTTGATCTTCCATTCATACGCCAGATCACTGCCCTTCAGGCCATTGAGATTCACATTCGGGTTCAGCACCAGGGTGTCGTACTGGAACACACTTAAGCTGCTCTGCCCGGTAGTGTCAAAAGTGATACCGCTGATTTTATTGCTGTCATGGGTGCTTAAATCCTTGCGGCAGGAATAAAACAACAGCAGACCGCCACAGAAAAGCAGGGTATATAGATATGCTTTTTTCATTTAGTCGTATTTAGAGCGTGTGTAATATAAAGGCACGATCTCCTCGCCGGCCTTAGTCCCGTCATCATGCTTCAACTTATTGTTGGGATGATCTTTGTTCCATTGTTTTACATAATCGCCGAACGTGGTGGCCATGGCCTGCACACCCGCAACCCCTATTTCCTGGGTATACTGCTTCGCGGTCAGCGTGGTCAGCCCTGTGGTCTGCACGATCAGCCGGTAAGCGGCCGTGCTGGGTACCGAGGTAAAGAAAAAGCGGAAGAAGGTCCAGGCAGGAATCACCACCTTATTGGTCCAGCTCACGGTAAACTGGGAAGATTCGAGATTGCCGGCCTTGAAGTCATCGGAATCCACCAGCTTTAACTTCAGGGTAACGGTAGACGTATCCAATGCCGGGGACTTCAACAGCCGGATGTACAGCTTGCCGCTGAACTCGCCGGCCTTGACCACCCCACCAATGATTTCATATTGATCGGGCCTGGCTGTGGTGCTGGTGTCGTTCACCACCATAACATCAAAGCTCCTGTCCACCGACGACGAATCACCAATGATATATACAGGCACTTCCTGGATATATTCATTCGACGGGTTGGCCATAAAGGAGTAGGTGAGCGAATGCAGGTTTTCCACCTTTACAAAGTTGACGGCCGGTTGCGCCTGGAAGGGCTGCAGGTCCTGCCTGGTACAGCTGCTCATGATGATGACCAGAACCATCAACGGGACATAAAAAATAGTATTCTTTCTCATGTTCAAACAAATTTGTTTTGATTATGATGATTTATTGAACCCTGTTGCCGAATTCAATTTCGTTGTCCGGGAAGGGAAGGCGGTAGATTATGTCATTGGCAACCACCTGGCTGGATACACCGGGGATAGTGGTCACCCCTGTTCTCTTATAAAAGAAGAACAGCTGCCCTTCACTGATATATTCCTTCCGGTATTCCTTGAACAGCTCGCCTTCTACCGTGGCCCTATTGGCATTGGCAGGGATCTCCTTTAAAATTCCCCTGCTTGCCCGCACCGTATTCAGGTACCCGATCGACTTGGCGAGGTCCGTATCCAGGGAGCTTTCGGCGAGGATATAATACATTTCAGGCAGCTTCACCAGGGGCATGATATTGCGGAATGAATTACCGGGCTCCTGGAGCAACTTTACCGAAACCATTCCGCGGCTGTGCGAAGCCAGCAGCGTATTGAAGCGTATATCGGCAGCGCCGATCTCAGGAGTCGCGGTTTCAAACAGCGCTTCTGCCGTTGGGCGCAGGATCAGTAAGGCATCGTAGTTGGTGGCGCTTTCGCCATTGAAGAACTGGCCCGTGATATTGCCAAAGCCGGTAACATTCAGGCTGAACAACTGCTCCGACGACAGGATGCGGTCGGTGGCGGCCAGCGCCGGATCACTTAAAAGCCGGGCGGGGCCCCGGGCAATCACCTCCCCGGCCGCCTGGGCGGCCTTGGCTGTATTTTCATCGCCGCCTTCCCACAGGAACACCCGCGCCTGCAGGGCCTTGACCGCGTAATAATTCATCCGCTGCTGGCGGTTGTTATAAAAACCCGTCCGGTTGGCTTCCGCATAGTAGCCGGCAGGACGCGCAGGATTTGCATAGATGGGATCTTCGGTCAACAGGGCCAGGGCCTCATTGATATCCTTGTGCATCAGTCCGAAGGTTTCCCGGTAGGTACGCTGCGGCGTTATCTCTTTGGACAGGGTGGTAACATAAGGGATGGCAAGCTTATTGGCCAATTCGGGGCGGTTGGCATAATTGAAATCACCATACAAACGCATCAGGTCAAAATGCAGGAACGCCCTTAAGCCCAGGAGT
>DASWYM010000581.1:0-5067 GCA_036404975.1 Chitinophagaceae bacterium | reverse complement strand
GCAATTGTACCCCAATAGTACAGCAATAGCAGGGATACAGTACATAGCAAAAGGTACTATAAGGGTACTATTACAGTACTATTGCAGTACTATTGGAGTGCTACTGCCATACTGTTACCTGGGCGTCACCCGGGGGTGACTTAGGCTTCAGCTGGGGCGTTTATACCGTGGAGAGGGTCTAAAAGGAGCGGCCAGATCCGGGTCTGCCCTGCCGGTAGCGATCCCCGGGTGATAAATGCCCCTGTCCCACGTCCAACGTCTCACGTTTCACGCCCTTTTCCAATGGGAGGCGTTCTATTCCGCAACAGCCCAACACCCCAACCCAGGTCAGAAAGCGGAAAGTGGTATCAGAGCACTGGAAGGCGAGTGATCCGGGAAGTATGGAAGTTTTGGATATAAGCTATACACTTACTGCCCCTGGTGTTCCAGCAACGCCTTCAGGTAGCTTCCCAGTTCTTTGGCGGGCACCAGGGCACAGGCGGCACCGCGGTCGATGGCAGCGCGGGGCATATAGTCGATCTCGGCAGTTTTAGGGTCCTGCACCACGGTAAAGCCGCCGGCTTCCCTGATCCGGTAAAGCCCTTCGGCCCCGTCGGCATTGGCACCGGAGAGCAGCACCCCTACAAGGGCGGGGCCGAACTGTTCGGCGGCGGACTCGAAGGTGATATCAATGCTGGGGCGGCTGTAGTGGATCTTCTCGGAGCAGTCGAGGGAGAAGCTATCCCTGTCCTCTATGAGCAGGTGGTAATCAGGCGGCGCCAGGTAGACTGTACCGGGCAGCATTGGTTCCTTATCCTCTACCTCTTTTACTGCCAGGCTGGTGCGGGCGGCCAGCAGGCTGGTCATTGGGGATTCGGGAGCGTTTTTGCGGTGCACCACCACGACGATCGTAGCCCTTGTGTCGGTGGGTAACTGACTCACTATGGACAAAACTATATCGAGGCTGCCTGCTGAGCCGCCGATGACTACCATAGAGACGTGCCTTACATCATTTTCCGCCATATCTTTTCCTTATCCAGTTGTACGTATTTGGGTGACAGTGCGTGAAAGCGAATATTTTCCTTAGAGCCCAGTACCAGGAAGCCCAACTTCTCGAGACTTTCGTCGAAAAGCTGCAGCACCCGGTCCTGAAGATCCTTGTCGAAGTAAATCAGCACATTGCGGCAGAAGATCACCTGGAACTCGTTGAACGAGCGGTCTGACACGAGGTTGTGGGTGGCCAAAGTCATGCGGGCGGTGAAGCGCGTATCGAACTTCACGCGGTCGTACAGGGCCGTATAATACGTCGAGAATTCCTTCTTGCCGCCCGAGAGGATGTAGTTTTCCGAGTACTGCTTCATGTGGCGCAGGGGGAAGATGCCCGCCCGCACGGCTTCAATGGCCGTGGGGTTGAGGTCGGTGGCGTAGAGCAGCGACTTGTGCAGCAGGCCGGCTTCGTCGAGCATAATGGCCATGGAGTACACTTCCTCGCCGGTGGCACAGCCCGCGTGCCAGATGCGAATGAAGGGGTGGGTGGCCAACACAGGCAGCACCTGCTCGCGGATGAGTTTGTAGAGCGAAGGGTCGCGGAACATTTCAGTGACGTTGACAGTCACCTCCTCCACGAAGCGCTTCAGGTAGTCGGCATCGGTCTTCACGCGATAGAGCAGCTCGGCAAAGGAGGAGAAGTGATCAATGATCAGCAGCCGGTTGATGCGCCGCTTCAGCGAGGCACGGGCATAATTGGTAAAGTCGTACCCATGCTTGCTGGCCAGCTCGGCCAGCAGGCGGTCCAGTTCTTCTTCCCTGATGATATTCTTTTCCGTTCCTTTCATGGGTTCAACTCCTGGCCTTTAATTCAGGTATCGGTTCAATTTGTCGACCAGCACCGTTACGTCCACAGGTTTGGACACGTAGTCGTCCGCCCCTGCCGCCAGGCATTTCTCCCGGTCGCCGGTCATGGCCTGTGCCGTCACGGCGATAATGGGCAGTTGTCGGTAAGCGGGTATGGAACGCAGGGCCGGTATGGCCTCATAGCCGTCCATGTCGGGCATCATCATGTCCATCAGGATAATGCCTACCCCGGCTTCGTGCTCCAGCAGCGAAAAGGCGTCCTTCATGTTGGAGGCTGACAGGGGTTGGTAGCCGCGGGCTTTCAGTACTGCCGACAGGGCGAAGATGTTGCGGTGGTCGTCGTCTACAATAAGTATTTTCTTATTCATAAAGGTTCGTTTACTGGTACAGCCATACGCGCAGCAGCGAGATCAACTGGTCCACATCCACCGGCTTGGTGATGTAGTCCGAAGCCCCGGCGCTGATGCATTTCTCGCGGTCACCCGTCATGGCTTTAGCCGTTACGGCAATGACCGGAAGGTTTTTGTACTTCGGGTTCTCGCGGATACGCCGTGTAGACTCGTAGCCATCCATCTCGGGCATCATCATATCCATGAGCACGATATTAATTTCGGTGTGCTCTTGCAGCTGCTTCAGGGCGTCCCTGCCGTCCATAGCCGAGACAATATGCATACCATAGCTTTCCAGGGCGCGGGTGAGCGAAAAGATGTTGCGCACATCGTCGTCGGCTACCAGTACGGTCTTGTCCTTCAATACCTCTTCCAGTCCTTTCATCTTTTTGTGAGTAGGCTTGTTATCTTTCTTATGCTCTTCCACCAGGTGCAGGAACAGCGACACTTCATCGAGGATGCGCTGGTAGGAGTGCGCCGTCTTGATGACAATAGAGTCGGCGTACTGCTTGATGCGCATTTCTTCTACGTGCGAGAGGTTCTTGCCGGTAAAGATGATGATGGGCACGTTCTCCAGCCCCGGGGTCTTGCGCACCTGGTCGAGGGTGTCGTAGGATTGCTGGGCGGGAATGCCCATATCCAGGATCACGCAGTCGACCTGTTGTTGGTTAAGGGCCTGGATGCCATCGGTAACGCTGTTGCGGATCTCGGCGTTGACATCAAAGGTTTCAAGGAAGTAAGACAGGGCCTGGGCGTGCTTGGGATTTTCTTCCACAATCAGCACCTTGCGGGGGTGGTTGTTCAGCGCTTCCTCGATCTTTTCGAAGATCTCGCCCATCTGCTCAAAGGCTACCGGCTTATTGATAAAGTCGATGGCTCCTTTGGAAAGACTGCGGGTCTTTACCTGGTACGACGACATCATGTGTACCGGTATGGGCTTGGTGGCGGGATCGCCTTTGAGCTCTTCCATCACCTCCCAGCCGCTCTTTACGGGCAGCTGCACATCGAGGAGGATACCCACAGGGTGGTACTGGCGGGCGAGGGACAAGGCCTCATCGCCGCGCACGGAAACCACGCCCTTGTAGCCTTTCTTGCGGGTGTAGTCGAGCAGGGCGCCGGCAAAAGCTATGTCGTCTTCCACGATAAGGATGACGCGATCGCCGGAGTCTATAGAAGCGCGATCATCGGGAATGGAGGGCGGGATGATATTGGAGATATAGGTTTTGTCTGTATCATTTGCTGCCGGTTGAGGCGCATAGCCCGCAACCTCTTTGGTTACCGGCTCTTCACTAATCACCGTTTCTGTTTTTAGCGTGGAGGGCAATACGACGGTGCCTTTTTCCAGCGGTAGCACCAGGGTGAAGGTGCTGCCCTTTCCTTCCTCGCTTTCGAGGCGTATCTCGCCCCCTAAGAGTTTGGCCAGTTCACGGCTGATGGACAGTCCCAGGCCCGTGCCGCCGAACTTACGGCGGGTGGAGCCATCGGCCTGCTGGAAAGCCTCAAAGATGGTTTGCTGCTTATCGGGCGGGATGCCGATGCCGGTGTCCTTCACGGCAAAGGAGATGGTGGTGCCCTTGTTCTCAATATCTAGTACTACCGAACCCTCGGCAGTAAACTTCAGGGCGTTACTCAGCAGGTTACGCAAGATCTGCTCCAGGCGCAGCCGGTCGGTTTCGATCATAGGAGGAAGATCTTCCGTTACATTGATTTCGAACCGGATGCTTTTCTCTTTAGCCAATGGGGCAAACATGCCGTCGAGGGCCTGCACCACCTCGTTCAGGGCCACGTGCTGATATTCGAGCTCCATCTTGCCCGACTCGATCTTGGAAAGGTCGAGGATCTCGTCGATAAGGGTGAGCAACCCGTTGCCGGAGCCCTGGATCACGCGGGCGTACTCGATCTGCTCGCCGGATAGGTTACCCTCGTGGTTCTCGGTGAGCAGGCGCGAGAGCAGCAGGATAGAGTTCAGCGGGGTGCGCAACTCGTGCGACATGTTGGCAAGGAACTCCGACTTATAGCGGGTACTTTGCTCCAGTTCTTTGGCTTTCAGCTGGATCTCGCGGTTGCGCTCCAGGATGAGTTCGTTCTTTTCTTCCAGCAGCCGGCTGCGCTCCTCAAGTTCCTGGTTGGCCTGCTGCAGTTCTTCCTGCTGCACTTTCAGTTCCTCTTCCGAAGCCTGCAGCTTTTCGGCCTGGGCTTCCAGCTCGGTATTGATGTTCTCCAGCTCGCTGTGCTGCACCTGCAGCTCTTCGCTCTGGGCCTGGGTCTGCTCGAGCAACTCCTGCAGGCGTTGGTGGTCGCGGGCACTGTGAATGGCCATGCCGATATTGTAGGCGGCCATCTCGAGGAATTGTTTGGTAACAGGGTTATAGGTCTTTACGGTGGCCAGTTCGATGACGCCTTTCAGCCGGTCCTCATAATACACCGGTATGGCCACTACTGACTTGGGGCGGATGCTGCCGACTGCATAGCTAACCACCAGGTCGGTGTCGGGCAGATCGTCTACCATGATGACTTGGCGCGCGGCGGCGCTGCGCCCGGCCAGCCCTTCCCCGGTGGTCAGGGAGCGCTTCACCTTGCTTCTGTCCAGTCCAACAGAAGCGCCCAACTCGAAATGCTTCTGGTCGAGCGTGAGGTAGAAGGCTCCTATATCGGAACCGGTATAGTTGGCCAGGTAATCAAGAACGTTAGCGGTCAGTTGCTCCAGGTTCTTCTGGCCCAGCATCTTGTTGTTAAGGCCCGCTACGCCGGTCTGCTGCCACTCCGTATTCGACAGGGAATGGAAGGTACGGTCCAGGGCTTCGGCCATCCGGTTGAGCGAATAGGCCAGGTTGCCCAGGGTGTC
>DASWYM010000580.1:0-2908 GCA_036404975.1 Chitinophagaceae bacterium | reverse complement strand
GGCCAGTTGCACTTTCAGTTGCAGCAGGCTGTCGGGAAAGGCTTTTACATTATAGTTGCGCAGCTCGTCGTACAGCTCGGCCAGGCCGGCATAAGGTTCCGCATAGCCCGGGTCCAGTTGAATGGCCCGCTCAAAGTGCTTCTTCGCCTTATCAAAGTCTTCCTGCTGGTGGGTAACCAGGTATTTTTTGTACAGGAAATAAATGCCTTTCTGGAAGTTGTCGTAGGCCTCCACGCTGGCCGTGGGCAGACGGCTGATCTTTGCATCCGCTTCGGGAGAAATCTCCACTTCAAACTTCCGGGCAATGCTGCGGGCGATGTCGCTCTGCAGGGTAAAAATGTCTTTCAGCTGCCGGTCGAAGGTCTCCACCCAGATGTGCTCATCGGTACGGGCATTGATCAACTGCGCGGTTACGCGGATGGCGTCACCCGACTTGCGCACGCTGCCTTCCAGCACCGTGGACACATGCAGCTCGCCGGCAATCTTTTTCAGGTTCGCGGGCTTGTCCTTGTAAGGCAACACCGAGGTGCGGCTGATCACCCGCAGGCCATCGATACGCGCCAGGTGGGCAATGATCTCCTCGGTGATGCCATCACTGAAGTATTCCTGCTCCGGGTCGGTGCTCATGTTGTTGAAATACAGCACCGCGATGGAGTTGCCGGCCGCGCGGCCTGTTCCCTCCTTCACAAAACGGCTGTACACGAAATAGCCCGACAGCAACAGCACCAGGGCGATGGCAGCGATCAGCACCAGCCGGGTGCTCTTCGCGGGCTTTCGGATGGAGATCACCGGTGCTGCCCGGTGGGCCGTGGGTGCCCCGTCCAGGGCTACCCTGTAGATGCGCACGGGGTCCTTTACGTGCTTCAGGGTTTCCGTCCGCACAAATTCGGTGGCGATGTCTTTTTTGTTGGACACGTTACTCTGTACCGGTTCCGATATCCAGATATCCCCCACCGGTGCCGCGGCCTGCAGGCGGGCGGCGATGTTGACGCCATCGCCAAAAACGTCGTTGCCTTCAAACACTACGTCGCCCAGGTGGATACCGATGCGGAGGCGGAGGTCGGCTTCGTGGCGGCACTGCTGCTGGATGGCGCGGGCGCAGTACACGGCATCGGACGCACTGCTAAAAGACGCCAGCACACCGTCGCCCATTTCCTTGAGCCACCGGCCGTGGTACTGGTCGATCAGCGGCTTTTGAATCTGCCGGCTCCGGTTCAGCACGTCGAAGGCTTCTTGCTCGTCTTCGCCCATCAACGCCGTATAGCCGGCAATGTCGGTAAACATAATGGCCGATAACTGATGAGCCTGCGGCATAAGCCCCTATATTAAAGTTTGCTTCTATAAAAGTAACAAGTATTCTTGTTTGGTGCATGGGGCTGTCCAGGGCGTTCCTATTTGAAGTAACTTTATCATCTGGTCGCACCCTGGTTTACTGTCACCGCACTCCTCCTGATTACTCCCCCCACATATCCTTCGTAAGCTTTTGCCAGACCTGTCCGGGAGTCTATGATTTGTTCACCTTATAAACTCACCACTATGACCAGCTTTTGCAAGAAATCAACCATGGCCCGGAGGTTCCTGGCGATCGCCCTGTTGAGCCTGTCCGTCCTTACCGGCTTCAGAACGGGCCACGCCGTATCCCCCGGGGAAAAGCCTTTACGCGGCACGTATGAAGGAAACGTGACCGTGCCGGCAGGAACCACCACCATGTTTATCACCTTTACAGTATGGGGCAACGCCACCCACCTGGGCCGCTTCCAGATGGATGCGGCAGGGGATCTGAATTTACTGACCCTTGCCCTGACCAACGGCACCACCACGTTCACGGCCGCCAACGGCGATGAACTGTACACTTCCTACAGCAGCTCGGGCACACCCAATGGCGACGGCACGTATACGGTAAGAGCCGAGCATGACATCACCGGCGGCACCGGCAGATTCGAGGGGGCCGATGGGACGTTTTCCACCACTTCCCAGGCCAGAATAATGGCAACCCTTGAAACGGTAACCATCACCGGGAAGGTGTACATGCACGGCACCATCAGCTTCCCGTAAGCCCGTAACCCTCGTAACGAATCGATCAATAGGCAGCCCTGTTCCAAAACCCACCGGTTCTGGAACAGGGCTACGTATGCGGTTACCTGGTGGGTATCCCGGGCTATTTGTCAGAACCCGGTCCCAATAGCAATCGGGATTGAAGGATTGAATGGATTAGGAGGATTAGAGAACATACAAAAGTTCCTCACTAATCTTAAGGATCATAACGATCCGCTTTCCTTCCTTCGTGTTCCCGATTGCTATCGGGATCGTATTAATTCGTGTTCTCTCTCCTAATTCCTAATCCCTAATTCCTAATTCCTTCTCTACCTCCTTTTGCCTAAATTGGCGGGATGAAGATCATCCTCACCTTCTGCCTCTGTATGGTCACCCTGCTGACGGCTGCCCAAACGCACAAACCCTTCCGAATCGCCATCGATGGGCTGACGCACACCCATGTGCACTGGCTGCTGGGCCGCGCGAAGGACGGTGATGTGGAGATCGTGGGCATTGCCGAAAAGAACCGCGAGCTGGCCGAACGTTACTTAAAGCAATACAACCTGCCCCTCACCCTGCTCTACCCCACCCTGCCCGAGCTGCTGCAGCACGTGAAGCCCGAAGCGGTGGCGGCCTTCAATAGCATCTACGGGCACCTCGCCACCGTAAAGGCCTGTGCTCCCCGGGGCATTCACGTGATGGTGGAAAAGCCGCTGGCGGTGAGCATGGATCATGCGCGGCAGATGGAAGCCCTGGCACGAAAACATAAGATCCACCTGCTTACCAACTACGAGACCACCTGGTACGGCTCCCACTACCGGGCGGAGGCCCTGCTCGACTCGCTGGGCGGCCTGCGCAAGCTGGTGGTGCACGA